>MWDM01000044.1 GCA_002070565.1 Bacteroidetes bacterium ADurb.Bin139 | reverse complement strand
CCGCCCCAGGGCATATCCATCGTACGATTTCAGGGAATCCCTAAGTCTTGTTTACCGGGAAGATGATTTTGAGTATGACGCTCAGGATTCCATCAGGCAATGGGGTATTGTCTTGCACAAAGCCCTCTCCCGTCTGGAGACAGAGACCGACGTAGCAAGGGTTCTGGAAGAGTTGGTGATGGAAGGTGAATTATCGGGAAACAAGGAAACAGTCAGCCAATATGCGGCCATCATAGAGAAGACTTTGTCAGATCCGCAGGTCGCTTGTTGGTTTGATGGCTCCTGGACTGTCAGGAACGAATCCTCCATATTGGGACCAACAGGGAAACTCCGTCCGGACAGGGTGATGGAAAAAGACGGAAAGACCGTAATTCTGGATTACAAGTTTGGCAAACCGGATCCTTTGCACCATAAGCAAATGAGCCGGTATGTGGCAGCCCTCGGAAGAATGGGCTATAAACAGGTGGAAGGCAGATTGTTGTATTTCAACCCCTAAAGGACCATCCCCCCCATTTTCCCGGTATGTGAACCGTTTTGGATGGTGTGAACCCCGTTCACCCAAACGTGCGGGATACCTTGCGGGAACCGGTGAGGATCTGCAAAGGTGGCCCTGTCCATGATAGTTGCCTGGTCAAAGACCACAATATCGGCATGGTATCCGGGAAGGAGCAGGCCCCTTTCCCTGAGGCCCAGGCGGGAAGCCGGCAATGATGTGATCTTTCTGACAGCTTGTGAGAAGTCCATGAGCTTTTCCTCCCTGCAGTACTTGCCCAGAAATCTGGGAAAGGTACCGTAAGATCGGGGGTGTGGCATGGTTTGGGACAGGGGGCCCCGGGGAGAATAAACACTTCCGTCCGAGGCGGGCATTCCCAATGGATGAGAAAGGAAAAGACGCACATTGTCTTCTGTCATGGCAAAGACAACGATACTTGATTGCAGGCGTTCTTCTATGAGCAGGTCCCTGACAAATTCCCAGGTACTCTTTCCGGATAGGCGGGCGCATTCTTCCAGGTTTTTTCCCATGAATGTTTCTTTGTTGCCGGGCAATGAACAGGCAGATATGATCACGTTCTGCGCTCCTCCAAAGCGGGCAAATCGCGAGAGAGCATATTCTCCGAATTCGAGGGCAGTGTCTTTATCCCTGAGCCGGGACAAAACATCGTCTGTTGTTCCCTGTCTGCCGTTCAGAGGTATGAAACTGGAAAGACCCGTTGAAAAGGCAATATACGGGTAACGGTCAAATGAAATATCAACCCCGTCACGCCGGCCTTTTTCTATCAGTTCTATAAGGGCAGGACCCTTGTGCCAGTTATTGAAATTCTGGGCTTTCAGGTGTGAAATCTGGAGTCTCACACCTGAAAGCATGGCTATTGATATGGCTTCGGAAACAGCTTCTTCTACCCGGTCATCCTCGTTGCGCATGTGTATGGCAAAAAGACCATGGTGTTTTGCCACAACTTTGAGCAACCCAATAAGTTCTTCATTGGTGGCATAGGCTCCCGGAGCATACTCCAGTCCGCATGACAGGCCTATGCTCCCTTGTTCGAGCTGTGTTTCCAGCAGATCCTGCATGGCAGCTTGCTGTGCCGGGGTGGCAGCTGTGTTCCATTCTCCTATGATGGACGAACGAATGGATCCCTGACCTGTGAAAGTGCAATAGTTGATTCCCGTTTTTTGTATCCTTAATTTTTCCAGAAAGGATGCTGCGTCTTGATATGGCTTGCCGGGGAAAGGAGAATCACCGCAATTGCCTCCGGCCTCGGTGGTTATCCCCTGAAAGATACGGCTATCGCCCCTTGGGCATTGAAAAAGATTGGTATCGGTATGACTGTGAAGGTCCACAAATCCGGGGGTAATGGCCAGACCACCAACATCTACCATGTGATCGGCATAGTTTCCCAGACGGCCCAATGCCGCGATCCGGCCGTCCTTAATGCCAACGTCTCCGCGATACGGAGCTGTTCCGTCCCCGGTAAAGATAAGTCCGTTATTGATAATAGTATCAAAAGGTTGCGAGACACGAAAAACAGAAGAAGCTCCGGACAGACCACCGGCGCCAGCTGCAAGGCCGGCACCTGCGAACAAGCTCCTTTTTAGGAAATTCCTACGGGAAATACTGGATTTCATAACGTTGGTTAATATTAGGTGTTTTGTAGGTCATTATTTGATTATCCTTGTAATAAAACAGGATTGCCTGTATGTTGCCATACGATTCAAGGAACTGAACGCTTTTTTCGAATCCCATGGAATAAAAGGCAATACTAAAGGCAGTGGCATCCAGGCTGTTGTCAGCAATAACCAGCGTGCTCATAAGCGGGTCCCAAACAGGATAACCCGTATTGGAATTGAACATCTGGTTGAATCTCTTTCCATCCCTGAATTCTAAATCAGAGAGGTTGCCACATATTGATATTGCTTTATCAAGTAAGTAGATCACATTACCGGAAGCCTGGTTAATCACCCAGCGCCAGGGTGTCCCGGAAGGATTCACACCTTTACACAATACCACCTTGCCAACTTGTATCATGTAATTGGAAATGTTGTGCATGTCCATGATGGTGCCAAGGTAGTCTGCAGCAAAACCTATCCCCATGTTGTTGAAATTAAGCTGTATGCGTGGATCTTTCTTCACAGCCAATCCATTTTCCACAGACACTTTCCAGATACCCGTATATTCCAGAACCCCGGCAATCTGCATCGGAGTAATTTTTTGCTGGTTAACAAGGTTGTATCCCCACAGATCCCGTAACGGACCTGTTGTGGCGTTCATAGACGCTCCTGTCAGCTCTGCTGTGGACTTTGTTTTCATAAGTACCGTCGTAAAGATGGAATCGGCTTTCATGTCGGTGTTGCTATTAATTTTGCTGATGACCGAGGATTTATCATAGGGTGAGATTGACCGGTCAATGGCATAGGTACATTTTCTGGCAGCCCTTTTGATATCGGATTTAAAAGTCCATGGTGCGTAATCTGGGATCTGGAATACCACCTGGTATGAATGTCCCATCACTACACCTTCAATGGTATGGTATGACTTGTTGGGACTACAACCTGAAAAAACCGGCAGGAATAATATTAAGATAGTTGCCGCAACAAATAATCGTTTCATAATTCAATGGTGATGTTATCGGTAGCAAACGTTTTAAAAACCCCGCCCTGGTCATAAATGAGATAGGCTCCCAGTTCTGGATGCTGATTCAGAAATCCGATGCTGGCTTCCAGGCCCATGACCATAAAAGCCGTGGCAAAGGCATCTGCAGTCATGCAGTCAGGAGCAATAACCGTGACACTCAATAGGTTGTGACTTACAGGAAGTCCGGTCTGCGGGTTTATGATATGTGCGTATTTTTTACCGTTCTCTATATAATAGTTTCTGTAGTTTCCAGAAGTGGCCAGGCCTTTGTCTGTCATGGTGATCACCGCCTGAATATTCTTGCCGCTATGAATGTTCCCGTCTACAGGACTGTCAATACCTATGCGCCAGTATTTCTTTTCGGGATTCAGACCCCTGCATACAATCTCCCCTCCGATTTCGACCAACATATCTGTAATACCCAGTTCTGACAATTCGCCGGCTATCAGATCACATGCGAAACCTTTAGCTATTGCGTTCATGCTCAAACTGCTGCGTGGATCCTCCTTGTATATCGACAAACCTTCAAGACGGAATTTGTCCATCCCTGTATATTGCCTGATCAGTTCCAGGCTATCCTGTCCGTGTGTGTCTCTTTTTTTGAGTCCGAATCCCCAGAAGTCAAAAAAAGGAGCTGCCGTAATATCGAAAGCTCCATGGGTAAGTATGAAAATGTCCATGGATTTGTTGAACACAACCCTGAACAGGCTGTCTGTTTCCTGTGTGAGATTCCTGTTGATCCTGCTAATTAAGGAATGATTGTTGTATATAGACAGGGAGTTGTTGATCCTTTTAAAACCCGATGCGATTGTTTGCTCCACTAAATCAGAAAAACCGGACGGTGCCCCTTCAGGTGTCCTGAAGGTGATGGCATACGTTGTCCCAAGGGCACTTCCCTGAAGAGAAACGTAGTGCCCCCACTGGTTACAACTGACAGTGAAAAGTAGCAGAAGGCACAGGAAGATAAAAGGGAATGGTTTTTTTATCATGTACACAAAGCTACAAATTTTTGCCTACATTTGCAGATTATTATGGATATGGTCAGTAAAAAATCTAAGCTGTTTTTTTTGCTCTTATCGGTTTCCATTTTTACCCTTGCAGGGGGATGTAAAAAAGAAGAGGCCGATCCACTTTATTTGTCCGGAGCACTGACATTTAATCTTCCCTCGTATGCGTTTCCGGGTGATACAATACGGGTAGAGGCCTCGGGCATTACAAGGCCACAGGGAGATTCGGTCGTTTATACATTTAAGGGAAAACATTTCACGCCCGATTCGGTGGTTGCCCAATCTGTCCTCTTTACCATGCCCGACAGCCTGGGAACATACACACTTACACTCACAGCCTCGGCAGAAGGATACACAAAAAGCGTCACAAACCGTTCCACAACCATCATAAACAGGATTTTTTCTGTTATGGTGGAAGGATTCATCCCATCCGGTGATTCAATAACCGATCCCAGGGATAACAAAGTGTATTATTACAAAAGGTACGGTAACCTGGACTGGTTCATTCAGAATCTGAACTGGAACGGTGCGGGACTTACCTATTCCGATACCCCTGCACTGGGGCACATGCTGGGAGGTTTGTATACCTGGAACCAGGCCATGTCGGGGGAAAATGCCCCTCCTTCCCCTCCGCAGCCGGCCAGTGGCCATGGCGCCGGGCCCCGGGGGGTCTGTCCTGAAGGATGGACCATACCCACTGCCGAGGATTGGGCCGGTCTGGCATCGGCAGTCAGTGGCAAACCGGTGGGTTTTCTGGATCCCTGGAACGGCCTGGGAGAGGTTTTTTCTGTGGATGCAAAAATCAACGGGAACAAACTCTGGAAGTATCATCCCGACAACGAAAAGACTAATATATCAGGCTGGAATGCTTTGCCCGCCGGTTATGCACTCCTTTCGGGGGGCACTTTTTCCGGAATTGGACAGACTTCATTCTGGTGGGCCTCTTGTGCAGATGGCAATCAGGGTTACTACCGCTTGATACAGTATGCAGTAGACAGGTTTTCCTGTGCCACAACCGACAAGTCGTCAGTCTATGCGTCTGTCAGATGTGTTCGCAAAGCCGATAATAATTCCCAATAAGAACGAGACTCTATGGCAAAATTCTTCTCTTCCAGGGATAAAAAAAGCATAGTTGAGGCCATTACCCGTGCCGAGCTCAAGACTTCGGGGGAAATCAGGGTTCATGTGGAAACGTATTGTCCTTCATCGACCCTTGACCGGGCAATTTTTGTCTTTAACCAATTGAAAATGTACAAAACAAAGGACAGGAATTCTGTACTGATATACCTGGCCAGTGAATCAAAGAAATTTTCCATTCTTGGCGATACCGGTATTAACGCAGTTGTTCCTGAAGACTTCTGGGAGACGGTTAAAGATATTATGAAAGAATCCTTTGTTTCCGGTCGTTTTGTAGAAGGCATCTGTGCTGCAGTGGAAGAGATAGGAGAAAAGCTGGCCCGATATTTTCCCTGCGAACCGGGCGATGTTAATGAATTGCCTAACGACATATCACTTGGAGCATGAAAAAATACCGCAGAATCCTTGTTATGGCAGTCTGTGTACTGGGAATGTCTTTATCCCTGAAGGCACAGGTACCGGAACGCCCGCCGGTTCAGCGCCTGGTCAATGATTTTGCCGGTTTGCTCACTCCTGGACAGCAAGAGTGGCTGGAGGCAGAACTGGTGGGTATTGACGACTCTACATCCAACCAGATTTGCGTTGTTACGGTAGCCGACCTGCAGGGCGAAGATATCAATATGGCCGCTCAACAGCTATTGTCAGCCTGGGGGGTAGGTACAGCCCGGAACAACAACGGAGTCGTGTTGCTGGTAGAGCACACACCCGGATTGCCGGGTGGGCAGGTAGCTATTTCTGTAGGCTACGGACTGGAAGGCGCGCTCACCGATGCATTATCCAAACGGATCATAATGAACGACATAATTCCTTTTTTCAGGGAAGACCGTTATTTTGATGGAATCAGCGCAGGAGTAAGCTCCATCAGGGCAGCGGCTATGGGCGAATACAATACGGCCAGGGAAGGGGCTGACAAGTCAGCCGGAGCAGTTGCATTTCTGACTTTATTCTTCATCCTGCTCTTTTTTATCCTGATCATTTATATTGCCAATAAAAGAAAAGGCCCCACCAACCTGGGCGGGAGCAACCGCAAGGGACCCAGCATGCTGGAATTGATGATTTTAGCCAATCTCCTGGGAGGCAGGAGCCGGGGAGGTTCCGGAACCGGAGGTTTTGGTGGCGGATTCGGAAGCGGTGGCTTTGGAGGCGGCGGCTTTGGAGGCTTTGGTGGAGGTCTTGGGGGAGGGGGCGGTGCTTCCGGAAGCTGGTAGGCCGGAAAAAGCAGCCACAATTTTTCTTACAAGCGGGTGGCGTATGATATCACCCGTATCAAAGCGTACAAAAGCAATACCTTTTATGTCCCGCAAAAGATCCATGCATTGGGACAATCCGCTGTCGCTTTTTCGGACAAGGTCTATCTGACTGGTGTCTCCGGTAATGATAAATTTTGCGTCTTTTCCCATCCGGGTGAGAAACATTTTGAGCTGTGAAAGGCTCGTGTTCTGCGCTTCGTCCAGAATCACACAAGCGTGGTCCAGGGTTCTTCCCCTCATGTAAGCCAAAGGGGCTATCTGCACGATGCCTTCCTCCATAAGCGATTCCAGTCTTTTAGCCGGGATCATGTCCCTAAGCGCATCGTATAAAGGCTGAAGGTAGGGATCAAGCTTCTCCTTCATGTCTCCGGGCAGAAAACCCAGTTGTTCTCCCGCTTCAACCGCCGGACGTGTAAGTATGATCCTGCGTACTTCCTTGTTTTTCCATGCACGTACCGCCAGGGCGATGGCTGTGTATGTTTTCCCCGTGCCGGCCGGACCTTCTGCAAAGACCAGATCATGTTCCTGGTAACATTTTACCAGGAGTTCCTGATTCTTTGTTTTAGCCTTTATCAGGGCTCCGTTGTTCCCGTATACAAGGATATTGTCCGCATCTGTCTTTTGGTGGTCTGTATCCTGAACGGCGGCATTAAGTATGGAAAGGATACTTTCCCTGGTAAGGTGTTGTCTCTTTTCATACAAAGACACAACGCATTCCAGTTTTTCCTCAAACCGGTCAATTATTTCGGGCGGTCCCTGAACCTTGAGTTGTTCTCCCCTGGCGATAACCTTTAATTGGGGAAAGTTCTGTTTTAACAAGGGGATCAATGGGCTGTCGGGTCCATATAGGGCGGATGGAGGGATGGATTCCAAAATAAAGATTTTTTCGTTCATAGGCCGGATTACGTTTGCGTTCAACTATGCCGGGAGATGTTTCCCGCATAAAGTTACGAAGTGTTTTTAAAGTTTGATCAATAAGTTTCAGTTCGGACGGATCTTTTACAACCCCGCTGTAAAGCCGGTCATCCGATACCGGGAGTACCAGATAGGTTTTTACCCCGTTCCCGACAGGGCGCCAGGTCCAGATCCACTCATACCAGGCAGACTCTATACGGGTTCCTTTCTTTGTGAGCACTAAATCAAAACACAGGAGCATACCCATCCTGGTCAAAGGGTCAGGCTGGTTTGAAATAAGATTGCCCAGTGAGTAGGCAGCCATAAAGCTTGTTTTCCCTTCAGGGTCGGTATCCACATCTATACTTTGGGGAACGTGCGGATGGGATCCAATTACGGCAAGCACGCCTTCCTGGCGCAACCAGTGAGCCAGCTGGCGTTGACCTTGCGAAGGGAACAATTGGTATTCCACACCCCAGTGCATGCAACAGATAATGCAATCTGCCCCCTTGTCCCTGACCTGGCGGATATGTTCCCTGATCAGTGAGGTGTCTGTCAGGTTAAGCGTAAAGGAATCCCTGCCGGTGTTGTTGTTGCTGGTATAGGTATAGTTCAGGAACGCTGTATTGATGCCGTTTTTTTCCAGAATGATCCACGGACGTGTGGTCCCGATATGATAAACACCCAGTGAGTCGTACAATGCAATAGTTTTAGCCGCGCCCCTGACATCTTTGTCCAGTATATGGTTGTTGGCGGTTAAAAAGACATTGACACCTGCCCTTTTTACGGCCACTGCCAGCTGGCCGGGAGAAGAAAAGGATGGATACCCGGTATAAGGTGGCCCGCTGAAAGTTGTCTCTATATTTATAGCGGAATAATCTGCCTCATAAAACCGGTCCCTGACAAATGCAAAACAAGTGTCATACAAATAAGTACCGTCAGCTTGACGGGCCGAGCGGATTTGTGGTCCGTGCTGCATCAGGTCTCCTGCAAAGCAGAAACGCACCCGGGTTCCATCTTTTGAAAACACCCACAGGGGCAGGCAAATCATTGTGAAGACAAGTGCTGTCCTGATCTTGTTTGTCATATAACAGGTTGCAAGTTACCCCTTTTTTTATTGTTCCCGTTTTTTTCATGTATATTTGTCTGAAGAAAACTATCTAATGATTTTATTATGAAGAAAATATTCCCGTTGCTCCTTGGAATCATACTGCTGGGCAGTTTGAATTCCTGCGATTGGATACGTTCCAGGTTAGGAATGCCTACATCTGCTGATTTAAAGCAGAAGCAGGAACAAATCATCAAGGATTCCCTTGACAAGGTGGCCAAAGAGCAGGAGGCCCTCCGGGAACAGTTCCGGCTGGATTCTCTGGCCAGGATCGAGGCCGGGAGAGCCGCCCTTAAGAGGTATCACGTGGTTTTGGGAAGTTTCATCATGGACAACAACGCTAAAAGGATGATAGAAACCCTTACCGGATTGGGATACCAGCCCTTACGACTGCAATTCAGGAACGGGTATTCGGTCATTTCGGCCTGCCAGTCCAATTCGCTTCACGAGGCCTACAATATGATGTACAAAATGTTTTCCCATGATATCACACCGTACGATGTCTGGGTATACGACACCAACCAAAACCTACACTTCTGATCTATGAAAAAAACAGCTTTTACCCGGTTTCATGAAGAGCTGGGTGCTAAAATGGTGCCCTTTGCGGGATTTACAATGCCCATTGAATACCAGGGAATTACCGCAGAGCACATGCAGGTGCGCGACAATGCGGGCGTCTTTGACGTCAGCCACATGGGCGAAATATGGGTTAAAGGACCCAACGCCCTCAAATTTATTCAATATGTAACTTCAAACGACGCGTCTTTACTCCAGGACGGGAAAGTGCAATACACCTGTTTCCCAAACGGAAGGGGGGGGATTGTGGACGATTTGCTGGTATACCGGATAGATGATCAAACTTATTTATTGGTAGTCAATGCAGCTAATACAGAAAAAGACTGGGAACATCTTTCCGCTCATGCACCCCGTTTTGGGATCACCCCGGGCAAAGAATTGTACAACGCTTCTTCAGAAATATGCCAGCTGGCCATTCAAGGCCCTAATGCCCTGAAGATTGTACAAAAGATCTGTGATGCCCATATCATGGACATGGAATACTATACATTCCGCAAATGCACCGTTGCCGGAATTCCTCAGGCAATCGTTTCCATTACCGGCTATACCGGATCGGGAGGCTGTGAGATTTATGTGGCCAACCAGGACGGGGAGAAGCTCTGGAAGGCATTGTTCGCAGCCGGGAAAGAGTATGGACTGATGCCTGTTGGACTGGGAGCCCGTGATACTTTGCGGCTGGAAATGGGGTTCTGCCTTTACGGGAATGATATCGATGACACCACCTCGCCTCTGGAAGCCGGTCTGGGCTGGATCACCAAATTTTCAGAAACAAAAGGAGACTTCATTGACAGAACTTTCCTGCAGGAACAAAAAGCCCGTGGTGTAACACGTAAACTTGTGGGATTCAAAATGATAGATAAAGGCGTTCCGCGTCATGAATACCCCGTATGTACGGCAGATGGCGTAGAAATCGGACGGGTAACATCGGGTAACATATCTCCGGTGCTAAAGATTGGCATAGGAATGGCATATGTGGAAACAGCCTTTGCCGGATTGGAAACGGAGCTGTTCATAAAAGTCCGTGACCGCCTGCTTAAGGCCGTGGTGGTCAGGCCACCGTTTTACAAAAAACAATGAAAATACTCACTACCCTTATAACACTGATCCTGGGCCTTGTCACCGTGCAGGCTCAGGATTCTTTTGAGAACGCACTCAGGACGCACGTCAAGGAACTGACATCCAAAACGCTTATGGGAAGACAGGCCGGCTCAAAAGGAGAGTCCGATGCGGCTGCTTATATTTCCCGACAATTTACTGAAAAAGACCTTGAATTATTGTATCCGCAGGGATACCAGGATTTTTCCTTTATTGACCAGGCCACATCGGATACATTATATTCGTGCAATGTGGTAGCTGTGATTCCAGGTTACGACCCCCTTCTGAGGGAAGAATACATAGTCATTGGTGCCCATTACGACAACCTGGGAGCATACATCATGCAGGTAAACGGGAAAGACTCCCTGTGCATATATCCCGGAGCCGATGCCAATGCCTCCGGTGTATCGGCACTGCTGGAACTTGCCTCCGTTGCACGGAGTCAGCATTTCATGTACAAGAGAAGCCTTTTGTTTGTGGCATTCGGGGCTGGTCAACAGGGGGCTATGGGCTCATGGTATTTTATCAACAGGGCGTTTCCTGCCTCTTCTGTGAAAATGATGATAAACCTGGACCGCCTGGGAGGCGCATCGCTGGAGAATGTTCCCGCAGCTTATTGCGGACAGCCTCACCACGAAATGGAACATCTTCTTACCCGTCTGACATACAATCCTTATGTGCCCAAAGTCCAGGTTTACGGAACCGATTATTTCCTGTCAGATCACCAGGCTTTTTCAGAAAAGGGAATCCCGGTCTGTCTTTTCACAACCGGCCTGCATCCACACCACCAGACATTGCGCGACACACCCGACAAGCTTGACTATAGAAGGATGGAGGCTTTTTGCCAGTATATCTCATTGTTTATTATGGAAGCAGCCAACGGCCCGGGAGACCTGTTCCGGAAAGAGACAGTACCATTGCAATCGGCCAAAGACGAAGCTGTTTTTGCCTATTCTGAAGTGGACGTCCCTCCAAAATTTATGAACGGTGATATTCAGTCTTTTGTAGACAGGTGGTTGTATAAATATCGCAGGTATCCGCCGGAAGCCGTACGCCAGGGTATCAGTGGCCGTGTTATGGTTGCTTTTGTGGTCGAAAAAAGCGGAGAAGTATCACAGGTTGAAGTGACCCGACCGGTACACCCGTTACTGGACCAGGAAGCAGTCCGGGTCATTGGAGCATCACCAAAATGGAAGCCTGGTGAAAAGAAAGGGGAGAAAGTACGTGTGAAGATATCGATCCCTGTTTACTTTGAGTTGGCTCCTGCCCGCTGATCATGTTTTAAGCACCTCAAAGCCTGTTCCATAAACACCGGATACACTGGCCATGGAAATAAAGGCATCCCTGTCTGTTTCCTTAATGATTTTGGCAATTGCATTTGATTCGGTCCTTCGAACAATCACCAGCAGCACTTTTTGTTCAGACTTGGTATACCATCCCTGTGAGCTGATGACAGTAACCCCCCTTTGGAGTTCTTTTGATATCCGGTCTGCAATCTCCTGGTGACGGGATGAAAATATGAAATACTGAACAGAGCGTTTGGCCCCCGATAAAATGGTATCAACAGTATAGCCGGCCAGGCCTATGATCAGGTAGCCGTAAATCACCGCGGCAAGTTTGAGCCCTATGGTGGGTTCGTCAGATATGAAGAATAATGAACCAATGATCACCAGATCACAGGACATCATGATTCGGCCCGGTGAAAAGTTCCTGTATTTTCCGATGATTTGAGCAAGGATATCGGTGCCCCCGGTACTGCCTCCCTGTGCAATGACGGTACCAACTCCAACGCCCGAGATCACAGCCCCAAGCAGTGAGGAAACGAGTTTCCCGTTATCAAGGGCCATGGCCCGGATCAGGTCTGCAGGGATAATACGGGGCATAAACTGAAAAGCAATCCCCGCCAGCACTACACCGTAGATGGTTTTTATTCCGAATTTCCAGCCGATGGTCCTTAGCCCAATAATGATTAAGACGGCATTTATGGCCAGGTAAGAGACACTGATGGGCAGCCCGGTGGTATAGTAGATCAGGGTTGCAATCCCTGTAACACCACCACCCACCAGTTGGTTGGGTATGAGAAAAGTTGTCCAGGATGCCACATAAACAAGCAACCCGATCGTAATAAGCAGATACTCTTTTATGGCAGTAGCCCGACGGAGCGATGTTTTTGTTATCATATTACGATATTTATGATTTTTTGAGGAACCACGATTATTTTCCGGATTAATTGACCATCAATATATTTTTTTGTCTTTTCATCTTCCCTTACCAGTCGTTCAATTTCCTCTATTGTCAGGCCAAGGTCAAGGATTTTTTTAAACCGCAGCTTGCCGTTGAATGATACAGGATATTCAAAAGTCTGCTCTTTTATATACTCGGGCTTAAATTCAGGGAAGGAGGCATTGGCCACAGAGGGTTCGTTGCCAAGCAGGGACCATAATTCTTCGGCAATATGCGGAGCGTACGGAGCAATTAAAATCACGAGCGGCTCGAGGATCATACGTTTATGACAGTCCAGATCGGTCAGTTGGTTCACGCTTATCATAAAGGCACTGATGGTGGTATTGAAGGAAAAATTTTCAATGTCTTCTTCCACTTTGCGGATCAGGTTGTGAAGTATCTTAAGCTCTTTTTCTTCAGGGGTCTGACTGTTTATGTCCAGTTTTCCTTCCTTGTCAAAGAACAACCTCCAGAATTTTTTCAAAAACCGGTGAACTCCGTCTATCCCGTTCGTATCCCAGGGTTTGGACTGTTCCAGAGGGCCCAGGAACATTTCGTACATGCGCAGGGTATCGGCCCCGTACCGCTGGCAGATGGTATCGGGATTGACCACGTTGTACATGGATTTGCTCATTTTTTCAATGGCCCATCCGCAGATATATTCCCCGTTTTCCAAAATGAACCGGGCGGTCTCGTACTCGGGATTCCACTTTCTGAAGGCTTCCAGATCCAGGCGGTCATTCTCGACCAGGTTAACGTCTACGTGCAGCTCAGTAGTCTGATAGTTGTCCTTAAGATTGAGCGAGACAAACGTGTTTGTGTTTTTTATCCGGTACACGAAATTGGAACGTCCCTGGATCATGCCCTGGTTGACCAGTTTGCGGAATGGCTCCTCTTTACATACAAGGCCCAGATCAAATAAGAATTTATTCCAGAACCTGGAATAGATCAGGTGGCCGGTCGCGTGCTCGGTGCCTCCGATATACAGGTCAACATCCTGCCAGTACCGGTTGGCGTCTGCAGAAACGAGCTGTTCTGAATTATGCGGGTCCATATACCGCAAATAATAAGCAGAACTGCCGGCAAATCCGGGCATGGTGCTTGTTTCCAGGGGATATCCCCTATATGTCCAGTTTCTGGCGTTAGCCAGGGGTGGCTCGCCCGAGGCGGAAGGCTGAAAAGAATCCAGTGGCGGTAATTCAAGGGGTAATAGCGATTCGTCCAGAGGGGTAGCCAAACCATTCCTGTAATATATGGGAAACGGTTCTCCCCAGTAGCGTTGACGGGAAAAAATGGCGTCTCGCAATCGGTAATTCACTGTACGGGTGCCCAATTTTCTTCTTTCAACTTCTGCTATGGCAGCAGGGATGGCCTGTTGTACGGTCATCCCGTTCAGGAAACCGGAATTGCACATAATGCCTTCTTTGGCATCAAAGCTTTCTTTACTCACATCGCAACCTTGTATCAAGGGTATGACAGGCAGGTTGAAGTGCCTGGCAAACAGGTAATCCCGGCTATCGTGAGCCGGTACCGCCATTATCGCCCCGGTTCCATAACTAGCCAACACAAAATCAGATATCCAAATCGGTATTTCTTTTTTAGTAACTGGATTTATAGCATACAACCCCGAAAAAACCCCAGTCTTTTCCTTTGACAATTCCGTCCTCTCCATATCGCTTTTCGACCTCGCTTTCATCACATACTCCTTTATTTCCATCGCCCTGTCATTCTGAGCCGAAGGCGAAGAACCTCCTTCCTTAATAATTTCTGAAACTGAGCTGTGCTCTGGTGCTACCACCATAAAAGTTGCTCCATACAAAGTGTCCGGTCTGGTCGTAAACACCTCTAATACTTTATTCTTAAATCTTAAATCTTTAATCTTAAATCTGACCCTCGCTCCATCAGACTTGCCAATCCAATTAATTTGTGCCATTTTAACTTTTTCTACAAAGTCAGTTCCCTCAAGTCCTCCAATCAACTTATCAGCATAGTCCGTTATTTTTACTACCCACTGACTTATATTTCTTCTGGAAACCCCAGCTCCACACCTCTCACATTTATTATCTACTACTTCTTCATTTGCCAATCCAATTTTGCAACTTGGACACCAATTAATCGGCATCTCTTTTTTGTAGGCCAATCCTTTTTCAAACAACTTTATAAAAATCCACTGTGTCCATTTGTAATAAGAGGGGTCTGTTGTATTAACTTCTCTACTCCAATCAAAGCTAAAAGCTAATCTTTTCATCTGTTTCTTAAACATGGCCGTGTTTTCAGCTGTTACCTCTTGTGGCTTCCTCTTTGTCTTAATAGCATAATTTTCAGTTGGCAATCCAAACGCATCCCAACCCATTGGAAACAACACATTCTCTCCCTTCATTCTCTTAAATCTGGCATAGACATCTCCCCCTGTAAAACTAAAAGCATGACCAATATGTAAGCCCGATCCGGACGGATAAGGAAATTCATTTAAAATATATTTTTTGATTCCATTCTCTCTTGTTCCATATAATTCCTGCCAATTCTCTTCCCAAAATTTTTGCCACTTCTTTTCTATTTTTTTAAAATCACTCATATCCATTTTCTTTATTGCCTATTGTATCACGGTCA
>MWDM01000043.1 GCA_002070565.1 Bacteroidetes bacterium ADurb.Bin139 | reverse complement strand
TTCCTATGCACAACTTACCGCAAGGGAAGGCAACCATGCCATACTGCGTTTGCCTTCGGGTGAAACACGCATGGTTCTGGTTACCTGCCGCGCCACAGTTGGAACCGTTTCCAACCCTGACCACAGTCTTGAAAAACATGGGAAAGCCGGCAGAAGAAGGTGGCTTGGCCGCCGTCCGCGAAACCGCGGGGTATCTATGAACCCGGTTGACCACCCGATGGGTGGCGGGGAAGGCCGCGCTTCCGGAGGACATCCACGCTCACGCAAGGGTGTACCTGCCAAAGGTTACAAGACACGTAATCCAAAAAAGAATTCCAAGAAATTCATTATTGAAGACAGAAGGAAAAAATAACCGGATAAAATTTGCATTATGAGTCGTTCATTAAAAAAAGGTCCTTTCATTGAATCAAGCCTCGAAAAAAGAGTGATTGACATGAATGAAGGCAAAATAAAAAAAGAAGTCCTGAAGACCTGGTCCCGTGCCAGTGTGATTTCTCCCGACTTTGTAGGCCATACGGTTGCCGTGCATAACGGAAACAAATTCATTCCGGTATATGTAACCGAGAATATGGTCGGTCATAAATTTGGTGAATTTGCGCCCACCCGTACATTTAAGGGTCACTCGGGCAATCGTTAACAGCTAAAAAGAGAACACTAATGGGAGCTCGAAAAAGAAAAATGGCCGAAAGCCATAAAGAAATAAGGAAACAGACAGCTTATGCCAAGCTCAACAATGTTCCTTCATCACCCCGTAAGATGCGTCTTGTCGCTGACCTGGTCCGGGGAGTGGAAGTAAACCGTGCTTTGGATATTTTGAAATATACAAAAAACGAACCCTCGATCCATCTTGGGAAACTCCTCAAATCGGCAATTGCCAACTGGGAAGTGAAGAACGAAGGAGAAAGGAAAGAGCTTGAAAGCGGTAACGTAATTGTAAAGAGCATCACCGTTGACGGTGGACGGATCCTGAAAAGGATACGGACAGCTCCGCAGGGACGTGCCGCCAGGATACGCAAGCGCTCAAACCACGTGACTATAGTATTGGATAAAAAACAACAAACAGTAAAAGAAGCATAATATGGGACAAAAAACTAATCCTATCAGTAACCGTGTAGGTATAATCCGTGGCTGGGATTCAAGCTGGTGTGGCAATTATGCAGAAAGGCTGGCAGAAGATTCCAGAATAAGGGAATACCTGACCGCACGTCTGGCAAAAGCCAGTCTGTCCCGCATAGTGATTGAACGGACCCTTAAGCTTATTACTGTTACCATTCACACTGCCCGCCCCGGTATTATCATTGGCAAAGGCGGTCAGGAAGTTGACAAGCTGAAAGAGGAACTGAAGAAAATTTCCAGTAAAGAAGTCCAGATCAACATTTTTGAAGTCAAACGCCCGGAGCTGGATGCCACCATTGTTGCCAACAACATTGCCAGGCAGATAGAAGGCCGCGTGTCTTACCGCCGTGCCATTAAAATGGCCATGGCTTCTACCATCCGCATGGGAGCAGAAGGAATCAAGGTGTTGATAGGTGGACGTTTGGGTGGTGCCGAAATGGCCCGCCGTGAAATGTTCAAGGAGGGTCGTACACCCTTGCATACATTCCGCGCCGATATTGATTACGCATTGGCCGAGGCCCATACCAAGGTGGGCGTTCTTGGCATCAAGGTGTGGATTTGCAACGGTGAAGTCTATGGCAAACGTGATCTTTCCCCCAACGTGGGAACGGCAGCAACAGCCGCCGGAGCCGCCAAAATGCCCGGCGAAAGCCGCGGCGGAAGGGGTGTAAGAGACCGCCGGGGAGGTGACCGGCGCGATGGAAGAGGCGGGGACCGCAGGGAAGGAGACCGTCGGGAAGCCAGAGGCGGGGACCGCAGGGACGGTGATCGCCGTGACGGAGGCAGGAGAGATCGTGCACCACGTCGCTGAACAATGGAATTGAACCAGAATCAGCCCTTCGGCAACGGAGGGCTTTTTTTGTGTTTATAATCCAAATTTGCTAATTTTGCGATGTATGAAAATCGCTTATTTATCTGTCTTTTATCCTTACCGGGGCGGGATAGCGCAATTCAACGCCAACCTGTTCAGAGAACTGGATAAAAACCACAGTGTGAAAGCATATAATTTTACCAGGCAATACCCATCCCTGCTCTTCCCCGGGAAATCCCAGTATGTGCCTGCAGAAGACCAGGCGGCGGTGGTGCCGGCACAAGCCCTGCTGGATTCGGTAAATCCTTTTTCCTACCAAAAGACGGCCGGCATCATTGCCCTGGATAAACCCGACCTGCTGCTGATGAGGTACTGGATGCCTTTTTTTGCCCCTTCCCTGGGATGGGTAGCCCGACAAATGAAAAAAAAGGGAAGCACGGTTATTTCTGTGATAGACAATCTGATCCCTCATGAGAGAATGATTTTGGACAAGCCTCTGTCCCGCTGGTTCCTTGCACAGAACCATGGCTGTGTGGCCATGAGCAGCGCCGTAAGGAATGATATACTGTCGCTGTGTCCGGGAATGCCCTGTATTCTAAAGAGCCACCCATTGTATGACCATTTCGGGCAAACGGAAGATAGAGCCGGTGCTAAAGCCAGGCTAGGCCTTGACCCCAACCGTAAAACACTGTTGTTTTTTGGTTTTATCAGGGATTATAAAGGGCTGGACCTGTTGCTCGATGCTTTCAGGGACCTGGGCGACACCTACCAGCTGGTGATTGCCGGTGAAAGTTATGGGAATTTTGACAAGTACGAACAAATCATACAGACTTTGCCCGAACCTTCTGCCGTGAAGGTCTTTAACCGGTACATTTCCGATGCAGAAGTCCCGGCTTTCTTTTCCTGTGCCGATGTCTGCGTACTGCCCTACCGCACGGCCACCCAAAGCGGCATCTCGGCCATGGCTTATCATTTTGAAGTGCCGGTAATTGTGACTCCCGCAGGAGGCCTGGCAGAAGCAGTGGAAGGTCCCGGGACCGGACTGGTTGCCTCGGGTACAGACGCCAACTCCCTGAACAGGGCCATCCGCAAATTCTTTACCATGGACAGGGATGTGCTTGTGGCCAATATCAGGAAAGAGAAACTGGCTCTTACCTGGGAGCGGTTTGCACACGACCTGTGCGATTTTGCAGGGCACCTGAAACAATTGTCAACCAACTAAACGCTATACTATGAAAAAAACACTATTGTTATTATTAATGGGCTTACTTATAGCCTGTACATCTGATCCCATGAAAAAAAATCCTTTATTACAGGAGTACGATACTCCTTTCCAGACACCTCCCTTTGACAAGATAAGGACAGAGCATTACATGCCTGCCATACAGGAAGCTATGGCGCAACACCGGGCAGAGATAGATGCCATTGTTAACAACCAGGAAGAACCCACCTTCGATAATACCGTAGCTGCCTATGACCGTGCAGGGGAACTCCTGGGCAGGGTGAACGCTGCTTTTTACACAAAAAACAGCGCCGACACCGATGAGGAATTACAGGCCCTGGCACGTGAAATCACTCCTGAAATGACCCGGCACCGCAATGAAATACAGCTGAATCCCGTTCTTTTTGAAAGGATCAGTACCCTGTACCAGAAGCGTAGTGAACTGAACCTGGATTCCCAGCAGATGCGCACACTGGAAAAATACTATGATGACTTTGTACGGAGTGGTGCAGCTTTATCAGAACAGGATAAGGAAATACTTAAAGACATCAACACACAGTTGTCCAACCTGAGCCTTAAGTTCAGTCAAAACCTGCTGGCCGAGACCAATGCGTTCAAGATGGTTGTGGATAACGTGGAAGACCTGGCCGGACTGCCCGAAACCAATATACGTGCCGCTGCAAGCCTGGCAACATCGCTTGGGATGGAAGGCAAATACGTTTTTACCCCCAACAAACCCTCCTGGATACCTTTCCTGCAATACGTTCACAACCGCGACCTGAGGGAAAAACTCTACAGGGGATATTTTATGCGGGGAGATAACAACAACACAAACGACAACAAAGAGATGATTGGCCAGATCGTAAATTTGAGGTTACGCAGGGCCAAACTCCTGGGATTCAACACCTATGCCGATTTTGTGCTGGTAAACAATATGGCCAAAACACCGGAAACCGTGTTATCCTTCCTGCAAAGGGTATGGGAACCGGCCCTGAAAGTGGCCAAAGAGGAACTGGCTGCCATGCAGAAGATAGCCGATGCAGAAGGTGCCGGGATCAAACTGGAAAGCTGGGATTGGTGGTATTATGCCGAAAAATTACGCAAGGAAAAATACGACCTGGACGAACAGCAGATCAAACCCTATCTGAAACTGGAAAACGTCAGGGACGGACTGTTTTATGTTGCCAACAAGCTTTATGGCCTGACCTTTGAGAAGAAGAACGACATTCCGGTGTACAATCCCTCTGTGGAAACGTATGAGGTAAAAGACAGGGATAGCAGCCACCTGGCCATCCTGTACCTGGATTATCCCACGCGTGAAGGCAAGAATGCCGGTGCCTGGTGCTCCGGCTTGCGCAGCTACAAAAAACTGCCCGATGGCAGCGAACAATTCCCACTGGTAACGGTTACAACCAATTTTCCGCAGCCGGTTGACGATCAGCCGGTATTGCTGAGCTGGGACGAAGCTGAAACCCTGTTCCACGAGTTCGGACACGCCCTGGACGGATTCTTTGGCCGTGGCGATTACGAACGTATATGCGGGGCCCTGCCCCGGGACATGGTGGAATTACCTTCCCAGATCAACGAGCACTGGGCCATACAGCCCGAAGTACTCCAGGTATATGCCCGCCATTACCAGACCGGTGAACCCATGCCCGAAGATTTGATCCAAAAGCTGGTAAACAGCAGCCATTTCAACCAGGGCTTCATGACCGTTGAATTCATAGCTGCTGCCCTGTTGGATATGGAATGGCACGCTGCAACAGAGGAGCAGGCATACGACGTAAATGAATTTGAAAAGAATGCCATGCAGAAATACGGGCTCATAAATGAGATCATACCCAGGTACCGTTCCACGTATTTCTCCCATATTTTCAGCGGAGGATATGCTGTAGGATATTATGTTTATCTGTGGGCCGAGATCCTGGATGCCGATGCCTTTGATGCCTTTAAGGAAGCAGGGGATATCTTTGATCAGGAAACCGCCGGCAAATTCCGCAAACACATTCTTACCGAAGGCGGCTGGGGCGAGCCCATGGATCAGTACCTGCTTTTCCGGGGGAAACAACCGACCGAAGTTCCTTTACTGCGTAACCGGGGTTTACTGAAATAAGACCATGAAATTCAAAATTATATTTCTTATGCTGGGGGTGTGGGCTGCAGCAGCCTGCACCCATACAGCAACCCATACGGGCATAAGGGCTGCATCGCCACAGTCCGTGGGGTTTGATCCGGAACGTCTTTCGCTTGTTGACGGGGTGATAGAGGATGCCATAAAAGCAGAAGACATTCCCGGGGCTGTTCTTGCCGTTGTCCGGCATGACAGGATTGCTTACCTGAAAGCCTATGGTAACCGTCAGCTGATACCCGATACGCTTCCCATGACAGTAGAGACGGTATTTGACCTGGCTTCTGTCAGCAAATGTGTGGGTACGACTTTAAGCATTATGCAACTGGTAGAAACCGGCCGGTTACGCCTTATGGACCAGGTAGATCAGTACCTGCCCGGTTTTCAACCCTGGACAGATCCTGAAACAGGCTCCAGTGTGGCCATAACCATAGAAGACCTGCTGACGCATACCTCGGGACTTCCACCGTACGGTCCTACGCAGGAATTGATTGAGCGTTACGGGTCTCCCAATCCTCAGGGGCTTATGGAATATATTTGTCAATGCCCCAGGGACTTCAAACCCAAAACCGGCTATCAGTACAGTTGTTTGAACTTCATCACATTACAAAATGTGCTGGAAAAGATCACCGGAATAACGCTGGCCGATTATGCCCAGGAACATGTTTTTGACCGCCTCGGCTTACAGCATACCACCTACATGCCCCAGGGAGAAACGCTGGCTTTATGCGCTCCCACAGAGCTGCAGGAAGACGGGCTGCCCCTGGTGGGACAGGTGCATGACCCGCTGGCACGGTTGCTCAACGGGGGGAATTCGGGTAATGCCGGGGTGTTCTCCAACGCAGAGGACCTGGCGGTCATTGCTGTGGCCCTGCTCAACAGAGGGCAAGTGAACGGAAAGCGCATCCTGGGGCCCTTGACGGTGAAAGCCATGGAACGGGTACCGGAACCGGTGGCTGCTTTCGGGCGCACACTGGGCTGGGGCCGGGCAGGATCCTGGAACGGGAATCTGTTCAATCCCCGGACAGTTTATGGACACACCGGTTACACAGGAACCTGTATGGTTATTGATCCCGAATCGGATACAGCTGTCGTTTTGCTGGCCAACCGGGTTCACCCCTACGATGACGGCGCTGCCGTTAGCATGCGTACCCGCGTGGCCAATATTGTTGCCGGGGCTATCATGAAATGATATGAAGGCTTTTTTGGCTTTAACGGTATTGCTGTTGGGGACCTTAACAGTCCTGCCGGCGCAGGGAGTATTCCTGACTATTGATGATACCAGGCCGTATAACGAGCTATATATGTTTCCTGCTTACATGAGCGGGACCATCCAGTTTGAAGACGGTACGGCCTTTACAGGGCAGTTGAACATCCTGCTGGCTTCTTCTACACTTTGTTTTCTGGATGAGGAAGGCCAGCCCGATTTGTTTACAGATAAAAGTCAGATATCTGCTGTTTTAATTGGCAGGAATTTTTTCATTCCGTTGCTGGGTCATTACATACAGATACTTGAAACAGACGGAAACGTGATGTTTGGTGTGGAACAGTACCTGGAGCTTGAAGCCGAAAAGCGTTACGGAGCATTCGGACGGGAAGAAAAATCCCCAAATGTGCCTATCGAAAAACGAAATCTCAGGAGTGAGGGTTACAATGTGGATACGGGTGGACGTAAGCTGGCTGTTGAATCCACTCCTTATACGGTACATCAGAATGCTTACCTGATCAGGAATAAGAAAGCGTATGCTTTGAACCGCAAAAATTTCAGACGTTTCTTTCCTGCAAAAAAAGCAACGATTGAACAATATGAAGCAGAGAACAACCTGAATTATTCAGACCCTGACCAATCACTGATGTTGTTCAAATTCCTAACTGCCTGCAGGCAAGGGTTGAAGCCTCGGCCTAAATGAAAAGCAAAAAAGAGACCGGCAAAAGTCTTTGCCGGTCTCTTTTTTAGCAGGGATATGCTGTGCTTATTCAGCCTTGTCCCACCATACGGGATCGCTCCATATTGGCCCGTTTTCAAAAGTCAGGGCCAGGGGATTGGATGCAGCCGTATTGTCTTTATTGTAATTGGTCTCGTGAGAGCATTGGCTGAAACGGCGGAACCAGTAATTCTCCTGAGTGGGGGATGTCCCAGGGATCTTATTGGTGGCTTTGAATTCTTTAGGCCTTGCATAGTTCAGGTAGACCTGTCCGAAATTGCCGATGTTGCCTGCGCCATAATTGAAACGGCGCATATCATTCCATGTTTCCAGATTGATACCCATTGCAATGGTTTTCTGGAGCATGATATCGGCCATGGTAAGCTGGGCAGCATTTCTGGCTACAGCGTTACTGGCTAAGTAGGCATCGATCTCTGACTGGATCATGGGTTTCTGGTCCGGATTGACGGTTCCTGAAGCTGCCCAGTCCTGGAGCTTGGTCTGCATACGGGCAAAACTTGCTTTAATGCCATCGATGTAAGCAGTATAGGCAGCGGCAGCATTACCCATGCGCATGTTAACTTCTGCTTTTATAAAGCACATTTCGTAGTAAGTGAGAATGTCCGAGTCGGAATCGGGACGAGACCAGAAAGAACCTGTGCCCGCAACAGCATTGGAAGCTGAACTGGGGTAGAAGTAGGAGTCATTTTCTGCACGTCCGCCCGTCTGTGATACAGCCAGAGCCCTCATGTTTACGTAATTGAGGTCCATGATCTGGTTGTAGTCATTGGTGTTGATGTACATACAGCCTTTTGGATAAGTGACTTTGACAACATCACCTTCTACCGTGTACGGAAATCCTTCCTTGTCAAAAAACTCCATGATGGCAGCTTTGTCAGTGGAATTGGTTATAGTATAGTTCTTGTTCACATTGGCAGTAGCTACGGTTGCATTGAGCAGGGCTCCGTATATTCTGCGCGTTCCGTACATGACATCCACTCCCTGATCACGGGCCCATTGATAATCGACAATGGCTCCTGCGTCATTAATTTTTATGTTGCTCATACGGGCAGGGAACACCTTGGCAAGCCTGGGATCAGTTACACCGGAGCCTCTGAGGTTTGTGTGAAGGTCGACATACCATTTGGTATAACGTTGTGTGGCACCCCATGCTGCGCAGTCCCAGATAACATTGGTCTGGTAGGGGTCACCCACTGTGAAGTTGGTATCCTGATCACCAGCGTTACTGTGTTTCATGATGGTGTTGTCGTTATTGGACTGCGGGGCTTTGGACAGCGCATCCAGGACTGCCTGGGGATCGTACAGGGCTGTTTTCTTGGAAAGCTTGTTTAACCAGCGGGCTTTAAGTCCGTAGCACAATTTCAGCCATTTCTGTACGTCACCCTGGTTCCAGCTGTCACCGGCAGCGAGCGGAGTAGCTCCGGCTTCCTGGGTTTTATTGAAAAATTCAATCGCAAGGTCAAGGCGCTCCAGGCAGCCGTTGAAAATGGTCTGGCCATCATCATAAACAGGCGTAGGATTACTTCCCAGGGGTTCGGAATAAGGCATTTCACCGTACAGATCGGTCATGAGCATATAACCCATGGCATGAATGGCATGGGCGGCGCCTATGTAATGATAGGCTCCTTCTTTTTCTGCAGCAGCGATCATGTCGTCAATATTGCAGGCTGCCCCGATAAACCAGTTCTGATAAGAGGTTGTAGTGGAAGATTGCAGGGGATCCCAGGCAGAGAGTTTACCATTGCCGGAAGTAGTAGATGTCTGAGTCATCAGACCACCTATAGTAACACCACGCATAGAGGCAGTGCCCCATGCATACATATAGTAGTGCTGAATCCAGGGAAGACGGCTTTCAACCGTAGCACTGGAGTTGTTGGGATTATCAGGGTCCACGTTCACGTCAAGCCAGTCATTACAACCGGTGATTCCCAGGATAAGCAACAGACTTAAAGCTATATATAGTATTTTTTTCATAATCTGAGTTTTAAAATCCGTTAGTTATTAGAAAGAAATATTTAGACCAAATGACAAGCCTGCTGTGGCAGGAACGCCGCAATAGTCAATACCGGATGATCCGGATCCGCCAGTCCCCGAACCGGAAACGCTGACTTCAGGATCCATTCCCTTATAATTGCTCCACAAGAAGAGGTTTGTTCCCGTTACTGTTGCGGTAAGGCCTTTAATGAAACTTTGTTTGTTAAACAGGCCTTTAAAATCATAAGAGAGCGATACGGCACGTAAACGCAGCCAGTTGGTATCTGTAAGCAGGTTGTAGGAATTGGTGGCATAATTGCTCCAGTAGCTTTGGATCATATACTCACCGCTCTTTTCTGCTCCGTTCACAATGTACATTTGTCCGGCTTTGTATGTATAGGCAACAGGTTCACCTGTAGCGCTCGATACACCTTCGACGGTAACGGATTCACGGTCCAGTGTCATTGGTGACAAACCGTTGTTGAGCAGCAGATACTCGGTCCCGTTGTAAATCAGACCGCCTTTGCGAATATCCAGAAGAATGGAGAAGCTCAGGTTTTTGTAGGTTAAGGTGTTTCCAAAACCCCCAATCAACTTTGGTTCACGATTGCCGAGTACATTGGTGGCCACGCCCGTGGTTTTGTACAGGCCTGTGGTTTCGTCAATTATATAACGGCCATCGGGGTTTTCAACCTCTTTCCCGTTCTCGTCTTTAACAACATTACCCTCTCCATCTTTCAAGGTTTCCCGTTTCCAGTAATCCCCGGTAATACCAAGAAAATATCCCCCGTTGGGAACGGCGGCAGCTTTTACCCCGCCAATCTGAACATCGGTGACGTAGAACAAGTCCACACCTTTCATGAAATCACCCAGGGTGCCCCGGTTCCCTGAAAGGTTCAGGGTCAGGTCCCAGCTGAAGTTCTTGGTTTCTACGGGGGTGGCTGTGATCATAAGCTCCATACCCTTATTGGAGACAGAGCCCGAGTTGATGGACATGAAAATATAACCGGTGGACTGTCCCAGCCGGGGAGCTGCGATCTGGTTTGTTGTGGTGCTATTGTAATAAGTGTAATCAATTCCCAGGCGTCCTCCGAAGAAGCGGAATTCACCACCCACTTCCCATGATGTCTGGATTTCCGGTTTAAGGAAGGGGTTACCACGTGTCCAGTTGTTGCCGATGCCTACAAATCCGGGACTTACAGCGGCAGGAGACCACATATAGGTGTTAGTCGCATATGCAGATGCGTCTTTACCCACCTGTGCCCATGAAGCACGGATCTTTCCAAAGGAAAGGATGTCGTTCTTTGGCATGAGTTCAGTGAAAACCAGACTTCCGCTCACAGACGGATAAAAATACGAACGGTTTTCTACAGGAAGGGTGGAAGACCAGTCGTTACGCCCGGTAACGGTCAGGTAAGCAATGTTCTTGTACGCAGCGCGAAACTCGCCATATACCCCGATCAGACGTTTGCGGATGGTTGTTTCTGTGAAGAATTTGTTTTCATTGGCGATGTTCGCGAAACTGATAGTCCCGGCAGTTACGAAATCGTAACCCCAGTGGTTTTGCAAGATATTCTTTGTGTCTTCTAACGTTTGCCCCAGAAGCAGGTTGAAATCAAAGTCGCCGAAAGTCTTGTGGAAATTCAGCATCAGGTTGGACGACAAATATTGGTAGTTCCTGTCGCTTTTGGAGAGACGCCCGTTCTGGTATCTTTCAGAAACAGCCCCTCCGGGAGCAATGTAGGTGTATTCATCATAAGTATACGTGTCAAGACCAACACGGTATGCAACATTGAACCAGTCTGTAAGGTCCATGTTTGCGTTTACCGATCCGGTCCAGCGGCGTGTTTGATCGGACAATTTGTTCTTGTTGAGCATCCAATAGGGATTTTCGCGGTCCGATGCCAGATCCTGATATTGCGGGAACATACGGTATTTGGTCCCATCCTCGTTCAGATAATGGGTCATGTCGTCACTGCGTGACCAGCCGTAAACGGCCGTCATGGCACCATTACCCCCACCTCCGTACAGACCGGCTGTGGTCAGGGTTTTCTGCGTATTGGAAATGGAATAGGCCACATTGGCGCCCACGGTCAGTTTTCCATACTTCTGTTCACCGTTGAAACGCATGGTGGTCTTGTCATACCCGGTCAGGGGAACAATACCCTGCTGATCGTAACGTGAGGCGGACAAGTAGAAACTGCCATTTTTGCTGCCACCGGAAACGCTTACGCTGTTATCCCAGATATTTCCGCCACGGAAAAAGTTGCCCACGTTGTCATACACGGTTCCGGTATTTTTCTGGCCCCAGGAATTGTAGGTATAATCGCTGAACACACCGGCCTGGTTGTAATAACCCCTGCCGTAAACACCTTGAAGTTCAGGGAGAGAGTTGGCCCATGAGTAGCTGTATTTTGACCCCACATTTACCTTGACGGTTCCGTCTGTGGCGCCTTTCTTGGTGGTGATCACAATAACCCCGTCTGCGGCACGTGATCCGTACAAGGCGGCAGCTGCTGCTCCTTTGAGCACCGACATGGATTCAATATCTTCCGGATTGATGTCCATAACACGGTTTCCAAAAGTGGAGGCAGTTTTGGTCATACCGTCAGTTCCCGAGTTACCTCCTATGACGGTGGAGTTATCATAGATAATACCGTCAACCACAAAAAGGGGCTGGTTGTCACGGCCTTCACTGGCCGAGTTACCTCCGCGTATGATAATGGTAGATCCGGAACCGGCCGAACCACCGGACTGGGTGACGTTGACACCGGCCACTTTACCTGCCAGAGAGTTGATAACGTTGGTCTGTTTGTTTTTCAACAATTCTTCTGCACCGACTTCCGTAACAGAAAATCCGAGGGCTTTTCTGTCCTTCTTGATCCCCAGAGCTGTAACCACCAGCTCTTCCAGCGCAACAGAAGATACGGTCATGGTAACGTCTATGAGGGATCGCCCGTTTATGGCTTCAGCCACATTATCAAATCCCATAAATGAGAATAACAGGGTCCCGTCTGCAGGGGCAGTGATGGCATACACTCCGTCCATGTCTGTAGAGACACCCCTTGAAGACCCCTGGACCAACACATAAACGCCCATCAAAGGTTCTCCGTTATTGTCGGAAACCTTCCCGGTAACATTTACGTTTTGAGCCCATACAGGTTCTGCAATCATTGCAGCGACCAAAGTCACCAGACAAATAAAGGTCAGGCGACCGCTTTTTTTGTAAACATCCATAAGTAATTATTTAAGGTTAAATTTATAAGGTTACGGTTTGTTATTTATGGCTGGCAATAATCGACAAATGTAACAAAAAATACTGCCTATATTCATTAATGAAAGATATTTTCTTAAATTCGCAAGCGGTATTACTTGCGATCCTTTACATTTCCCCTTTAGATGTTCCACTTGTTCTCTTAGCTCCTTTAACCTATTAATCCATTTCTAACCTAAACAACTAACCTATGCTTTTACGAAAAACTATCCTAATGGTTTGCATTATGCTTGTTTCGGCTTATGCAAGCGCTCAGAACATTACCATTACCGGTAATGTTTCGGACAACACCGGCCCCGTTGTGGGAGTAACCGTTGTTGTGCGGGGAACGGTGTCAATTGCCACTACAGATCTGGATGGAAATTATTCCATCACGGCACCTTCTACTGCGACACTTACTTTTTCCTCTCTTGGTTATAAAACCGTTGAAGTACCTGTCAACGGAAGGACCAGACTTAATGTTACTATGGAGGAGGAAGCTTTTATTCTGGAAGATTTAGTGGTTGTCGGATTCGGAACCCAGAAAAAAGTGAATCTGACAGGAGCTGTATCTTCTGTAAACGTACAGGAAGCACTGACATCACGTCCCATTGCAGACGTGGGGCGTGCACTACAGGGGTCTACTCCCGGTCTTACTATCCAGGTAGGTAGCGGCGAAGTAGGTTCAGAGGCCATTATGAAGATCCGTGGTCATGTCGGGTCTGCTGTCGGCTCGGTATCGCCCCTGATCCTGTTGGATAACGTGGAAATTCCCAGTATACAGCTGGTCAACCCTGATGATATTGAATCAATCTCTGTTTTGAAAGACGCCGCTTCTGCCTCGATCTATGGGTCCAAGGCTGCATTCGGGGTTATTCTGATCACCACCAAAAAGGGAGCCAAAACAGAAAGCGTAACGGTGAACTATTCGGGGAATGTGTCTTTTCAGAATATGTCCAAGAAATATGAGATGGCCGGTGTAGATGCTCTGCATTATACGGTCGAAGCTGCAGAGCGTATTGGTACAACCACCCCCGTCGGGGCCTTCTGGCTTATTGACAGGGCTGGTTACAATGCTGCTGTTGCCTGGGACAAGAAGTACGGAAACTCTTTGGATCCCTACGAACCCATGGTTTATGGCCGTGACTGGTATGTAGACGCCAGCAACCGGAAGATTGGGGTCAGAACCTACGATCCGTACAATTATCTGATCCGCGAATGGGCTCCCACACAAAGCCACAATATATCGGTCAACGGTAAGTCAGGAAAGACCGATTTCAATATCGGGGTGGGGTACCTTGATCAGAACGGGATGATGAAAACTGCCAAACAAGATGACTTCCAACGCTGGAATGCGTCTACAAGGGTCAACACACAGATCAATAAATTCCTTTCTGTACACGCCGGCCTGATGTATTCAAAAACCCAGAAACGCTGGGCTTATGCCACATCCTCTACCACTGCCGATATCTGGTACTATATGTACAGATGGGGACCTACTTATCCTATGGCAGCGTCCGATGAGAGCGGCAATCCGCTTCGCAATGCCACGTATGAGACTGCCGTGGCCAATACGGCTTCTATTACCAACAACTTCACCAGTGCCAATGCCGGCCTGACCATCACGCCGGTGAAAGATTGGAACATCAATCTGGACTATACCTATTCCAACCAGGAAAGCATTGAGCTCAATCCCGGTACAAGCTTCATGGCCGGAGACACCTGGGTTTCAGCTGTTCCTTTGAACAACCAGGACGGAACGAGAATATACAGGGACAACGAATGGAACCAGTATAATTCACTGGGAGCTTCCATTCCGGCCTATATGCTCAATTATTCAAGGTATACGGCTCCAGGGTCCAATCCCGACCACATATACAGGTCTGCATCCAACCGTACCCGCAGCACATTGAACCTGACCACGACTTATGATCTGAATGTCAACGATGCTCACATTTTCAATTTCATGTTGGGGATGAACGTTGTGGCATATGATTATAATAATTCCTGGTCCCAGAAGCTGCAGTTAATGGATTACACGAATCCACAGTTTGACCTGGCTTCCGGAACTCAAACCTCTGGTGGTAATTCGCTCTGGGATTCACAGCTTGGTTTCTTTGGTCGTATCAACTATAATTTCAAGGAAAGATATCTTTTCGAAGCCAACCTTCGTTACGATGGCACATCCAAGTTCCCCAAAGACCTGCAATGGCGCTGGTATCCTTCTTTCTCGTTTGGATGGCGTGTAATGGAAGAACCCTGGATGGATTTTGCCAAACCTGCCCTGACAAGCCTGAAGTTACGCGGATCGTGGGGTTCTATTGGCGACCAGTCGGTTAGCAACACCCTGTATGTGCCCACCATGAGCGGAGCTAATTCATACTGGCTGCACGGAGGGGCAAGAGACACTTATTTTGGCACTCCTGCTGCTGTATCCTCCATCATTACATGGCAGGATATTGTAACACTCAACGTGGGGGTTGATATCAGTATTCTTAACGGAGCATTGAGTGCTTCGTTAGACTGGTATCAAAGAGACACTAAAAACATGATCGTTCCCGGGGAAGGATTTTCCTACACATTCGGAACAACCGCTCCTCAGGGCAACTTTGGTTCTTTACGGACAAACGGCTGGGAAGTATCCCTGAAT
>MWDM01000042.1 GCA_002070565.1 Bacteroidetes bacterium ADurb.Bin139 | reverse complement strand
TGGAGGAGATCAATTTTTTGATGATCCTGCTTCCGGCCACCTGGGTCGGGGACCGGTTGCTTCACATGCAGGAAGAACAAACTACGGAAATCCCCCGGGGAGGCCTTCTTACCCACCTTCTATTCTGGGGTATGTTCCTTTTGGTTGTATGGATATGCATAAGCAGCTATAACCGGTGGCTTTCAGATGGCAAATGGTTTTCTTTTTTTACCCTGCTGTTACTCTTCTGGCTGATGAAAAAAAAGGCACCCAGATACCTTCCCCTGCTCTATCTGTCGGGTTTGCTTATTTTTTTCGGTCTGTGGATAGAACGTTTTGAACCGGGGCTTACAAAAGTTCCCTGCTCTTTTTCCTATTGTTTTGTGAGCGGCGGCGTTGCTATCCTTATGCTTATGTGGCTCCATTACCTGTCGGAATTCCTCCCCCGCGGATTCCTTTCCGGAATATTTTCGGGAGCAGGAGCCAATCCGCTCATGAGCTATGTAGCACACGGCATGTTTGTTACACCTCTTATGAGGATTACGTATATAGAAGTATTGTATCGTTGGGCAAGACCTGCAGATTACCCATGGATTGGCACCCTGAGTGCGTTTCTGCTGGTGCTCTTTACTATGTGGCTGGTTTCCCTGGTATCTAAAAAAAGGATTTACTGGCGTGCCTGAGCAGATAAAAACACTTTCCCTGGATAAGGAACGCATCCCTAAGCTCCTTTTCCGTTATGCCGCCCCGGCCATCATTTCAATGACCGCTGCCAGCCTTTTCAACCTGGCAGACGTCATCTTCATTGGACGGGGAGTCAATGCCATGGCTATTGCAGGTCTTTCTCTGACACTCCCCCTGATGAATATTTCAGCGGCCTTTGGTTCGTTAATTGGAGTGGGCGCCTCGACCCTGATCTCTGTCAAACTTGGTCAGAAAGACGTTCAAACAGCAGAGATAGCTTTGGGTAATGCTGTAACACTCAACTCTATTATTGGAATCATTTACACTATCGTCGCGCTCATTTTCCTGGACCCCGTGTTGTATTTTTTCGGAGCCAGCGAACAGACTGTACCTTTTGCCAGGGAATACATGCAGATTATCCTGGCGGGCAATGTGATCACTCATATATATTATGGTCTGAACGATAACCTGAGGGCCAGCGGATATCCCAAAAAAGCCATGGTTGCGACCCTTACCGCTGTGGCCATCAATATCATCCTGGACCCGCTCTTTATATTCGGATTCGGCTGGGGAATCCGTGGAGCTGCCGTGGCTACTGTACTGGCGCAGATCGTTGCTCTTGGCATTCTGCTGAACCATTATACCAGGAAACAATCCCTGCTTCATTTTAAAAAAGGCATTTTCATCATACGAAAAGGTATGCCGCGCAATATCATTTCCGTTGGGCTTGCCCCTTTTTTGATGAACGTTGTCAGCAGCCTGGTAATCATTATCATAAACCGTTCATTTTTTCGTTTCGGGGGTGATTATGCGGTTGGGGCCTATGGAATTGCCAACCGCATGATATCCTTCTTTATCATGATCATGTTTGGTTTTAACCAGGGAATGCAACCTCTGGTGGGGTTCAACTACGGGGCACGCCAATACAAACGGGTGAGCGAAATTTTTAAACTCACACTGCTCTGTTCTTTTTGTGTGAGTGTTCTGGCATTTATCATAGCGCAATTCTTCCCGGTTGTGGCCGTGAGCCTGTTTACGAATGATCCGACACTGGCCCGTCTTACGGTGGAAGGACTGCGCATTGATCTGGCTGTTTTTCCTTTGGTATCACTTCCCATGGTCACATCCACTTTTTTCCAGTCCATCCGTAAGCCCGGTAAGGCCATTTTCCTTTCACTCACACGTCAGGTTATATTCCTGATCCCCTCCCTGCTCATTCTTCCACGATTTTTTGGTGTAACCGGTGTATGGGCCAGTATGCCCGTATCTGACACAGCCTCGTTTATTGTGGCTGCAATACTCATAGCAAAACAATTGAAAGAATTCAGGAAAGATTATGAACTCAACGGATAACATAGTTGTTTCTCTTGGCCGCCAGATTGGAAGTGGCGGTTATCTGGCAGGAAAGATGATCGCCTCGGCCCTGGGCCTTATCTTTTATGATAAGGAACTTCTTTACTATGCAGCTAAAGAGAGTGGCATTTGTGAAGAGATTTTTGAAAATGCCGATGAAAAAGTTACCCGGGGCCTTTCTCGTGTTCTGAATGCCCATGATTTTCTGGGGGGAGCTTTTTTTGACCCTCTGAACGCAACCCTCTCCAGAGACAGGATATTCAGTATTCAGTCCGCGGTGATCCGCAAAATCGTTAATCAACAGTCCTGCCTTATCGTAGGACGCTGTGCCGATTATATCCTCAGGGATCATCCCCGCATGCGAAGTGTCTTCATACACGCATCACTTCCCTTACGCATAGCCAATGTGGCTGAACGCAGGGGCATTTCTCCGGAACAGGCAGAAGCATTCATCATAAAAGAGGAAAAGAAAAGGGCTGCTTATTACAATTATTTTACCAACAAGGAATGGGGAAAGGCCGATTCGTACCATTTTTCCCTGGACGCAGGCCTTCTGGGAATTAACAATTGTGCCCGGCTGGCAGCTCACCTGATCAAAGAAAGTCTGGGTTGAAGTGTTGCAGAAATGCAATTTTCTTCTACCTTAGTGTAGTATTAATATCAATCTGACTATGAAAAGAATCTACACCATGCTCCTGCTGGTCGTTTTGGGAATCTTCGCCAGTGGTTGTTCCGGCCTTTCCGGCTGGAAAAATTATGAAGGATCGGAACAATTCCGGGATGATGTTGCGGTTTTTGCGGATTATGCCGTACGAAAACAGTTGATTGTACTTAAATACCTGGAATATACATCTGACGGTTTTTCTAAAGATATCCTCCAGGGAACGGTATCGGCCAGTGAATACGACGATTTCTTTAAATCCGTCGCAGATATGGTACCATATATAGAGGATTACGAAAAAGCATTCAAAACGCTCGAAAAGTCGGGCATCCTGACCTCAATTAGTACAAAAGGACTTATTTCTTCAGGAAAAGCTTTTTTTTCCTGGATGACCGGAAGCGGCAAAAGAAGCCGTGAAAGGGTGCTTACCGTGGCCTCCAACCTGAGTCCGGCAGACCGCTCCGAACTCTATAATAAACTTCGTTCCGAATGGAAAGGAAAAACTTCCAGCGAAAGCGACTTCTGGAAAAAAATGGAAAACGGCGATTTTGACACCCAGGCGCCTCAGATGTTCAATGACTTCCAGCAGAATAATGAGGAATTTGCCCTGACCTCCGTGGACAAAGGGCTTACCCTGCAGCGAATAATGGTTCTGGAAGGAGCCGAAGGGGTAAAATCCGGTGCCGAGCTTATGACCGACGTGATCTCAACAGCTACTCCTCTGGGTGACGGGATGGCCGCCGCACAGGTGGGGCAGCTTACCCTCGACCTGTATAACGCTAATTCAAATGCCGACAGAGCCAAGATAGCCACCGCCATCGCCTCCAACCTGGCCGGTATGAAATGGAAAGATCCCATTCTGGGCATAATCGGGGGAGACGCAGGGGTCGATCTGGTTGTTGAGACGCTGAAAGAAACGGTAGATGTTGCTAAAACAGACGCCCAGAATACCGCCGAGACAAAAAAATCATTTGTGGTTGTTGAAGACACCGACAGTCAGGACCAGGCAGACATTGTCATTGCCCAGAACCAAGCTTCGTCCGCTCCTTCCAAAGCCTCTATTTCTGTTGCCATTGGTAATATAATTGATGAAGGAGTAAAGTTCGCCTATACCATCCTCAACAAGGGCAAATGGTTACTTACAGCCATCGATAAGAACGGGAATAAAGAAACCCAGGCCGTAGAGGTTCCCGCCGGAGAAGTGATTTATGTCACTTTAAGCACTACCCCCCCGGTTTCGGACGAGAAAGAGACGGAACAACCCGCCGATTACACAGACTGGAACAAAATCACAGAACAGTATGTATTCCTGAAGAGCTACCCGCCTTTTTCCGGAACTTGTACTTTTGTAGGATACAGTGATAATATGTTTTATATGGCCGTAACCATCAGGGCAAAGACATCCGATGCAGAAAAATACAGGGCCAAAATTGGTGATTACGGGTTTGAGGATCATAGCAGTAGCGGGAACATAATATACTGGGGCCCAAAATACGGGAACTACTACGCTCATATCTCTTTTGCAGCGAGTAGCACAACAGGGTACACAGATATAATGTTCAAGAACCTGCTATAGCCTACTCAGTCATATCTCTTTTCTGTGAACTGTTTTACGATATAACAGTTCCTTTTACCATATGCAATCCTGCCATTGGTCGGGATGGTTAGCTTTGCATACATGAAGAATTATCATCTGATATTTATATTATTGCTTTCCTTTGTCTCTTTTTCGGGTTGTAAGGGTTTGGGAGGAAAGTATGAAGGAACCGAGGCATTCCGGAGTGATGTCGCCCTTTTTGCCGATTTTGCCATACGTAAACAGGCTATCGTATTGAAATACCTGAAATACACTTCCGATGATTTCAAAAAGGACATTTTACAAGGAAGCGTTTCGGAAGCCGAATACGATGATTTTTTTAAATCGGTAGCTGCAATGGCTCCCTATTTGAAAGACTATGAGGAGGCATTTTCTACACTCGAAAAATCCGGCGTATTGACCTCTGTAAACACCAAGGGAATCCTGTCTTCGGGAAAAAATTTCCTTTCCTGGATCTCTGGAAGCGGCAAAAGAAGCCGGGAGCGGGTACTTACCGTAGCTTCCAATCTGAACGCTTCTGACCGCAACGATCTGTACAACAAACTAAGACCTGAATGGAAATCAAAGTCCTCGAGTGAAAGCGACTTCTGGAAAAAAATGGAGAACGGCGATTACGATAACCAGGCATCTCAGATGTTCAACGATTTCCAGCAGGACAATACAGATTTTGCAATCACTTCCCATGAAAAAGGACTCACTATCCAGCGTATAATTGTTCTGGAAGGAGCCGAGGGGGTAAAAGCAGGAGGTGAACTTATGACCGATGTCATTGGTACGGCTACCCCCTTGGGCACCGGCATGGATGCAGCACAGGTAGGACAGCTTACAATAGATATGTATAACTCAGACTCCAGCGCAGACAGGGTCAGGATTGGTTCTGAGATCGCTTCGAATCTGGCCGGTATGAAATGGAAGGACCCAATATTAGGCATAATTGGAGGAGATGTCGGGGTTGATTTGATCTCAGAAACCATATCCGAAACGGTAAAAACAATAAAAACAGACGCACAAAATGTTTCGGAAACGGGCAATTCTTTTGTGGTTATTGAAGATGAAGATAAAGAAGAAGAGGGAGATATTGTCATTGGGCAAAATCAAAGTCATTCTAAAGGGGCTTCCATCAATGCCACTATTGGCAATGTCATAGATGAAGGGACCAAATTCATCTACACCATCGTCAACAAAGGCCGGTGGATCTTCACCGTTATAGACAAGAACGGCAATAAAGACACAAAAGAAGTGGATGTTCCCGCCGGCGAGGTCATATATATCACGGTATCCACTACACCTCCTTCAGACGAAAAAGAACAGAAAGATGATTATACAGACTGGAACAAAATAACAGCACAGTATCCCGATCTGAAATCCTACCCGGTTTTTGCAGGGTCCTGCACTGTTATAAGCTACATTACTTACGATGACAACCCGTTTCTGGCACCAAAAGCAGTAATCAGGGCAAAGAATTCTCAGGTGGAAAAATATGTTAATACAATCAAAGCAAAAGGATACACAGTACAGGCAGACGGTTCATACGGGGGCCCCAGGGTAGGCGGCTTCCTGCGCAATATACGGTTTTCAGCAAGCGGTATAACCGGATATACCGATATAACTTTCAGCGGGATTGCATAACCGATGACCTCCAGACGGCCGGGCTCTGTCCGGTCTCTTTTTTAAATACCCTGAAAAATGAGGCCTCGTTACTGAACCCGGCCATTTCGCCTATACCCTTAATGGAAAGATGCTTTGAAGCTGGATCTATTAAAAGTTTCTTTGCATATGTAATCCGGTACGAGTTAATAAATTGTGAAAATGAAATCCCAAAATCCTGGTTTACAACCTGGGATACGTATGTTCTGTTGGATCCCAGCAAAGAAGCCACATCGGTGATACGCAGATCTTCTCTTGTATAGATCATATCCCGGTTCATCAGATGAACCAGCCTGTCCTTCAGGTTGTAGTCATCATTGGTCTGCTTTACGGTGATCTTTTCTGTTTTCCTAATATCATTTTCAAAATCCCTGGCAGTGAAACGCTGATGATAACCCACATACCCCACCATATACAATAAAATGGTAAAAATCATGGATGGGATGAGTAATATCCACAACGATGTTCCAAAGGCAGCCCTGCCGATCAGCGAGAAAACTGCAGACATGACCGATGTTAACATCATCACGTAGAGCATGTTCTTGGCCCACCAAAGAGAACGGTCCTCTGTAAAGGAATAAAAATTTTCCAGTTCGTTCTGATACCGTTCAATATTCTTCTTGCTAATGAGAACGATGGGAACGATCTGTAAAATGTAAATCAGCCGGCTCAGCCGGAAAATGACTGCCTGTAAACCGGCCATCCCTGACAACTGGCTTATCTTCCTTCCTTCTATGATAAATTGTTTATATGCGCTTTGTTCCAAAGGCGACATCAGAAAGAATACTACAAATATTATTATAAAAAGAAGGCATGAAGGCAATACGGCCAATAGTTGACGGGCAGGTGTTATTCTTGTCCCTGTAAGTTCTGCGATATATAAAAAGAACAAGGGATAGACAAGCAGTGAAGACAAGGAATAAAGGCTTTCAACAACATTGAATAACGCTGTACCTCTGTTGAAATAATAGGCGTGAGAGAAAAATACGAGGAAAGAGGCGAACATAAAGACCGCCAGCAACTTCCTTGCTTTTGTTACTTTCTTTTTGTCCATAATTATTGTAATGAACCAAAAAAGACAAACAAACATGGGGAATGTGGACAATACCGCCTGTAGCATGATCCTTAAATACCTTCGGGCAGAAACAGATCTATAGACCTGCGCCTGTCATCAATCTTGTTTATGAAATCTTCATGGAAGGGTAGCAGAATCCGCCCATCGCTGAACTCCAGCTCCAGGCAGGGATTTCCCGGATAATCAAAGAATCCGGAAATGGTTCCTTTACACTTTTTCCCTCCGCTACTTTTTGCTTTGAATGTGTATCCGACCAGACGGGATCCCCCGCTCGGGAATTCTTCTCCCCCTGCTTTGTACAGGACGGTCTTTCCTACCCATTCGGCTGCCAGATTTTCGGATAAATAATTTTCAAAACGGATCAGTGCCTGATCGTTTCCGCGTAATTTAACAAATATTAAATAAAAAGGAACCGATATCCCATCCACCTGAATGAATACCGGCTCTTTTGTATTTAACTGATCAATAATATGTTGGGGAACTTCCGGGCAGAACTTTAAAATAAGTTCCCCTCCCTTTCCGAAGGTTTTTCTCACCGTTGCCAGTGGCAGAAACCTTTCCTTATTTCCCATGTTATTATTCTGTTGCCGCCTGGTCCTTTTCTTCTTCTACTTCCGGACCCGCTGTTCCTTCAATTTCGGCGATGGTCTCTTCTGCTTTCGCAGCAGCAGCAGCTGCTGCAGCTGCCAACCGGGCAGCTGCTTCTTCACGTTTTGTCAATAATGCGGCTGCACGCTCTTTATTAATCTTGGTTTCTGCCTCCAGGCGTTGATTCATTTCTGTACGTGACTCCTGCTCAAGCTTGCTTTTCTTTGCGACAACTTTGGCTTCTTTTTCCTGCATCCAGGCATCCCATTTTGCATCTGCCTGTTCCTGTGTCAAAGCGCCTTTGGCCACACCTTCATACAAATGTTTTTTCAATAATACCCCTTTATAGGAAAGGAGCCTGCGGGTTGTAAGTGTGGGCTGTGCGCCATTATTGAGCCAGTAAAGGGTTCTTTCCGCATCCAGCTGTATTTTTGCCGGATTGGTATTAGGATCATAGGTTCCTAGTGTTTCAATTAAACGGCCATCACGGGGAGCGCGGGAATCGGCAACTACAATGTGAAAATAAGCATAGTTCTTTTTGCCATGGCGTGCAAGACGAATTTTTACTGCCATAAATCTGATTTTTAAGTTAATGAATTGTGTTAACTTCCTTATCTTCTCGAGAAAAGGTCCGCAAAGATATGTGTTTTTATGGTTATGGCAAAATTTTTATCTACAACGGTAAATTCTGTCGTTGTTGCGGGAATGGTTTACAGGATATCGGCCTTCGTTGCCTCTGTAAGGCAATGTTTCATATACCCTTTTCTGTTCAGGTGTTAACAACTGTTTCACCTGATCCCGGTATGCTTCCATTCTCCCTGGATCAGAAAGAGAGTTTGAGTCTAATAAAAATATTACGCCCCGGTTCCACGCTAACGTCTCCCCGGTTGGTAGAAAGGTGGTTGGTGTAACGGTTATTGGTGATATTGTCAATACCGGCAAAGCCTTGTATTTTCATAAAACCCAGATCAAAGAATTTTGTGTTTAAAGCAAAATCCAGCCGGTAGTATCCTGCCGTTTCTTTTTCTCCTTCTGCGATCTTATTCTGTGTTGCTGCGCCAAATACGGAAAATTCAACAGAACCCAACCCGGAATAAGTATAGCGGAGTCCGGCCCTTCCGTTTAAAGGGGGTATGAGAGGAAGGTTGCCTTCTGTTTCGAGTGCCATCCCGCGTACGTAAGCCCCGGATCCGAAAAACACAAAATCATGGCTGAAATTGTAGGCAAATTTTAAGTCCACACCGTAAAGAAGGGCCTTTCTTACGTTGGCATTGACAAGCGCAGGAATGGTATCGGGCTTTGAATCGGCCGTAAGCCTGAAGACAAACTCACCCGGTGTCTCCACTATCATATTGTTAAGGTGGTTGATGAAAATTCCTGCCTGCAGGTTGAATTTTGATTTCCACACCCTGATCCCCAGGTCTGCCGAATAGGATTTTTCCGGTTTGAGGGTTGGATCTCCCAGGCGGACAAAATTACCCAGGTCTATATATTTGAACCTCTCTTCCAGAGAAGGCGCCCTGAAAGCCCGGGCAAGGTTGAGTGACAAATCTGTGTTCCCGGACAATTTATAGAGAAAACCAGCATTGGCGCTCCAGGATAAATTGTATTCTGTCCCTTTTTCAAATGTAATTCGCTGGGTGGGGGGATTGTCATTCCTTTCTCCGTTCATGATGATGTAATCCACATCATATCCCTCCTGGTTTTTAATCCGGATCCCGTCAAAACGGCCGCCCAGGATCATAGTCAGCCGGTTGTCCATCAAGCGTGTCTCATTCTGGAAAAACAACCCGGCACTGCTGAAGCTTGATTCAGGTATGGGCGTTTCACCACGAACCACATTGTTGGTCTTAATAATATTGCCGGCCGGATTCAGGATGTCAATCCGGATGTGCTTTTCCCTTCCGGTACGCAGCTTGCGGCCCCATACATCCACACCGGCAATGAGCGTATTGCGCTCAGACAGATCCCAGATCCCCTGCAGCTGAACCCCGTTGGTCAGGTGATATCCCGTAGGGTAAAACACTTCCGGAGTGGTACGCTGGACATTCCCGTTGGGCAGGCTGGCCTGAGTTACCGTGTTTGGTTCCATCATTACCTCGCGGGCAATGTATTGGGTGAAATACTTCAACTCCAGGGCGGTCCATTTTTCGGTAATGTTGGATATCCTGTAACTGGCCGACAATAAATGACGGCCTATGTCGGTATAGGTGGCTTTTGCAGGCCCCGGAAAGGCATCCCCTCCGGGAACGCCCACATCCCAGGACCAGTTGCGCTGGTACTGGATTTTAAACATATGGTTAGCAAGAGGCTTGACACCCAGTTTTGCCGAGATGTTGCTTGTGTTATACTGGCTGTTTGGCAATATGCCGTCCGGGGTGCGCAGATTTCCTGCCTTTGCATAGGTGCCGCCCAGGTTCAGATACCATTTGCGTGAACCCGCGCTGACCGAAGCATGATTTGAAAACAAATTGTTTACTGAGGCATACCCCGAGATAACATCGGCCGTAACATAAGGCTTCCTTCCAAAATACCCCTGTTTGGTTATGATATTCACTATGCCGCCCATGGCTCCCGTTCCGTAAAGGGACGATTGGCCCCCCTTGATGACCTCCACCCGCTCTATGTCATTAACGTCTACCATGCTTAGCGAGGCGGTCAGATCGGTGGCCGTCTCTACCCGGTTCCCGTCAATGAGGATAACCAGCCGTTCTTCATTAAAACCGCGGACATTGATGTTCGTGGCCCAGACCCCATCTCCTCCCCGGGAAACACCCGGTTCTTCCTCCAGGACATTGGCTATTGTAAATGCCGAACGTTTTTGATATAACGAAGAATCCACCACAACCATGGATGTTGGCAGGTTCCTGATTTGTCTGTCAAACCGCAGGCTGGTCACCACAATCTCACCCAGTGGAACCGGCATGGTGTCTTTCTGTTCCTGCCCAAAGGCAGCCACCGGGAATAAGGCAGCCATTAAAAGGGCTGCAGCAAAAGGGAGTGCAATTTTTTTCATTTAATTAATTCTTCAATAATACCGACTTGACCTGAATGCCGCTCAACCGGCCCAGCTGGCCGGTCAGTGCACCTATCTGATCTGTGGTACCTTCAAGAATCAGGGATATGAGATTTATGCCATTACTCCGCGGAAGGCCTTGCCTTCCCAGAATGATGCCTCCATGTTGCGAAAGGATGTCGTTTAGATGGGCGACCTCCTCGTGGCAGTTGATTTGAATGATTACTGTACCTACTCTCTTTTCCATCAGAATACCTCCGAATCAGATTGGTTATTATTTGAGTTTTGTGCCGTCCTTGAAAAGGAACATCCTGTTCTCAGTACGCGCACGATTTTCACTATTTGTGCCACAAAGATAAGACAATTTTTCCATCTGCCTTAAAATGTTGTATTTTTGTTAAAATTTTACATCATGCGATTGCCGGCAATTATATGCATATGTTTTTTACTTATAGGAGGTTGTGGAAATCCTTCCGGCGGGGAAAAAAAGGCTGCCCCTTTCACCATCGCCACGCTTAAGGGACCTTCTTCCATGGGCATGATACGGCTCATAGACAGCCTGGATCTTCTTGCAGACGCCGGAATCAAGGTCAGGATCGTAAACGAGCCCCTGCAGGTGAGGAAAATGATGCTTGACGGCACAGCAGACTTTGCCCTGCTGCCCACAACCATGGCGGCCATAGTCTATAATAAGGGGCTTGATTACAAACTGTCAGCCATCCCTGTCTGGGGAACGCTCTATCTCTTTGGCCGGGACACATCCATAACATCCTGGGAAGATCTCAGGCATAAGACAGTGTACGTGATGGCGCGCGGAATGACTCCCGATGTGCTGTTCCGCTACCTGCTGCAAAAAAACGGGATAGATCCCCTGAAGGACATTATACTGGATTACCGGTTTCCCTCCCATATTGATCTGGCCAACGCCGTAGCCTCGGACCAGGCCTCCCTGGGCGTGATCTCAGAACCCATGGTTAGCCAGGTGATGCACCGCAATAACAAGGTAAAGATGCTGTTCGACCTCAACCAGGAATGGCTTTCAGCACAAGGGTTCCCCATCCCACAGACAGCCCTGATGGTCAAAGCTTCTGTTATCCGGAACAATCCCGCTCTGGTGGAAGAGGTTCTGGATGCCTATGAAAGGTCTGTGGAATGGGTAAACGGTCACCCCGACAGCGCCGCTGTGCTTATAGCCAGACACCGGATACTGGACGATCCCCGGATTGCGTATCAGGCCATCCCCAGATCGGGACTTAAGCTGGTCAGGGCGGCCGCCATAAGTTCTCAGATAACGGATTATCTCTGGATTTTTTATCAAATGAACCCCCAGATCACAGGAGGAAAAATGCCGGATGAAGGCTTTTATTACTAAAAAAAAGATTCTGACCGTAGCTTCAATCGCCATGATGCTGGTTGCATGGAAAGTGCTGGCACTTGCTTTCAACGCTCCTTCCATAATTCCCCACCCGGAAACTACCTTTCTGGCCGTTATCAGGATTTTTGCCGAGCCGGGCTTTCTGGCCGTTGCAGGGAGCACCGTACTCCGGGGGCTAACCGGCTTTGTCATCTCGGGTATCCTGGGCATCCTGGCCGGAATTCTGGCAGGGATCAGCCCCGGATTCAACACCTTCATAACCCCCATGCTGGTCTCTGTACGTTCCATCCCCGTTATCTCACTTATCCTGCTTGCTTTGATCTGGTTCAGCGCTGGTGCGGTCCCGGTTTTCATCGCTTTCCTGACCATGTTCCCGTTCATCTGCACCAATGTTTCTGACGGTATCAGAAGCGTGGATCCCGGACTGGTGGAAATGGCCCGGTTCTATAGAGTGGACAAAGGAAGGATCCTTACCGGGGTGTATATTCCTGCGGTTATTCCTTTTATCATTTCCGGGGCGTCGAGTGCCATGGGGATCGGCTGGCGCGCCATTATCATTGGCGAAGTCCTGAGCCAGCCGCAGTACGGCATAGGAACCAGACTTCAGACCGCCCAGTCATTTCTGAACGTCGAGGCGGTTATTGCCTGGACATTGATTGCCGTGGTAATCAGTTTTATATTTGAAAAACTGATACGCTGGGGAGAACATCATATTACTGCTTGGCAAACCGGATCATGAGCCTGTATATAAATAATCTGAGCAAGAGTTATAAACAGCCTGTCTTCCGGGATTTTTCCATTTCATTTCCGGAAGACACCATCACCTGCCTGCTGGGACCGTCGGGTTGCGGAAAAACCACCCTGCTCAACATCATTGGGGGGATCATCCCACCCGATAGTGGCTCGCTTGAAGGCTTTGACAATAAAGCGTTTTCCTACGTGTTCCAGGAGCCCCGCCTACTGCCCTGGAAAACGGTGACCGAAAACATTGAGTTTGTGCTCAAGCGAGAATTGCATGCCCGAGAGCGGCAAAAACAGGCCGAAGACCTGATTCGGCAAGTGGAGTTGCACGGTTTTGCCGGTTATTATCCCTCCCAGCTGAGCGGAGGCATGCGTCAAAGGGTTTCCATTGCCCGGGCCTTTGCCATTCCCTCGGACATCATACTTATGGACGAACCCCTCAAGGGGCTGGATGTTTCCCTGAAAAAAAACCTGATCAAATGGTTTCTGGATATCTGGAAAGCAGACAGACGAACGGTCATATTTGTAACCCACGATGTAGAGGAAGCGCTGCTGCTCGGAGACCGGGTAGTAGTTCTGAGTCAGGCTCCGGCCCGGGTTTTAACCCATATGGCTATTGAAGAGCCGTCCGGAACAAGGGAGTTGGAATCTGCACTCCTTAAAACAAAAAAACAGAGCCTAATGGAAGCTCTGGACAAAAACAATTTGTCGGGGTGAAAGGACTCGAACCTTCGGCCTCCACGTCCCGAACGTGGCGCGCTAGCCAACTGCGCTACACCCCGAATCATCAAGGCTGCAAAGGTAAATAAAATATTTAATTTCCTATCTTTGATTTATGAAGCGTCTTTTTCCCGTTTTACTGGCATTTTTCCTGGTTGTTGGCTGCTGCCGGAACCAGAGACATTCTCGTAATCCCTACAACCTTCCTATTGCCAACACAATGGAAATGTACCTGGAACAGGTAGCTGAAAATCCGGACACCCAATTGGTAGACCTGGAAGAGATCATACCAGGGATTGCCTTGTATATAGCTTATGCAACTGAAAATAACTTTACCGGAGTACCTATCTATACCTCACCCAAGGCCTTTCTTTGTCGCCCGGTGGCCATGGCACTAGCTGCAGCACAGGATTCCCTGAAAAGTATCGGTATGGGTTTCAAGGTCCTGGATGCCTACCGTCCTTATGCGGGCACTCTTTATTTCTATAAGGTCTATCCCGACACCACTTTTGTTGCCAGTCCCCTCAGCGGTTCCATTCACAACCGCGGAGCTGCCGTAGATCTGACACTTATACGGCTGGATACCGGTCAGGAACTGGAAATGCCTACTTTGTTCGATTCGTTTTCGGATACGGCATCCCACACATTCACGGACCTTCCGGAAAATGTTCTGGAAAACAGGGCCCTGTTGCGGGGAATCATGGAAGCCTACGGGTTCCATATCTATGAACCGGAATGGTGGCATTACAATTTTACCAATGCACGTTCCTATCCGCTCAGGGATATTGCCTTTGAAGAACTGATGAAATAGGAAGAGGTGGAGCCTCGTGCGTGCTGCTAAAGCCACATGGAACTGAGAGCCTCGGTAAAAAGAAAAAGCGCTCCTTTCCATGTGGCGGAAGCGACTTTGAGCCAAAAAAACACTATGTGAGGGAGAACGTCAGGACTAAAGCAGTTTTTCAGGCATCAGAAACCAGAGTCCTATCCAGAAGAGGAACCTGAGCGCTTTACCAATAAACATGAGAATGGCCGTTCTCCAGAACGGGATTTTGTAAAAGCCCAATCCAACGGCAAAGACATCTCCAACTACAGGCAGCCAGCACAACAGGGCCACCAGGTTGCTCCATTTGAGGATCATCCGTTGCTGTTTTTCCAGTTTTTCTCTTTTTATACGAAGCCATTTTTCTATCCATTCCCATTTACCCAGATACCCCAGACCATAACAGGTAAAACTCCCCAGACTGTTGCTGGTGGTTGCCAGAGCAAAACAAATCCAGGGATTGCCTCCGGCCAGGAGCATTGCTATCAAAAGAAATTCAGAACTGAACGGGATGATGGTCGAGGCCAGAAATGACCCGATAAACAACCCCAGGTAGCCCCATTCCAGCAAAAAATCCATTTACTTGTTTTCTTTCTCTGGTAATCTTTTATTTTTCCTCAATGCCTCGCTGATAATATATTCCAGTTGGCCGTTAATGCTACGGAAATCATCTGCCGCCCATTTTTCAAGTGCGGCCCATGTCTCTGCATCAATGCGTAACACAAACGATTTTTTCATTTACTGGTAAAGGCTTCCTGTATTGATGACCGGACTGGCCGCCCGGTCAGAAGTCAACACAACCATCAGGTTGCTGACCATGGCTGCTTTTTTGTCCTCGTCCAGTTCTATGATATCTTTTTCTGACAACTGCTGCAGGGCCATTTCCACCATACTTACGGCTCCTTCCACGATCTTGTGGCGGGCAGCAACAATGGCCGTTGCCTGCTGGCGTTGCAGCATGGCGCTGGCGATTTCGGGTGCATAGGCCAGGTAACTAATTCTTGCCTCTATTATTTCAATGCCGGCGATATTCAATCTGTCGGAAAGTGACACCTCAAGAAGATCATTTACCTCTTCCCCTCCGGAACGAAGGGTTATATCTGCACTCTCATCCTCCAGGTCATCATAAGGGTATGAACCGGCCAGACTCCTGATGGCTGCTTCCGATTGTATGTCCACAAACTTTTCATAATTGTCTACAGCAAAACAGGCCTTGAAGGTGTCTTTTACCCGCCAGACCAAAACCACCCCTAT
>MWDM01000041.1 GCA_002070565.1 Bacteroidetes bacterium ADurb.Bin139 | reverse complement strand
CAATGTATTTGCGATTCTATGGAGTTCCTCCATAGACTTGCTGCTAAGCTCGATGATGTCGTACATTAAAGAAAATATGTTAAAACTGAGTTAAAGCTGCGGAATGAAGCTAAGACGATGCAAAGATAGAAAAAAAATTTAATTATCCCAGAAACTGGAACTCTTCTTGTATTGCAAAAGATCGGCAAGGGCAGAAGCTTTGGCTGCTATGCGAAAACTCCAGCTCTCCCACTGGCCGTTGGGTACCCAGGAAAAAGAAATCTGAAAGCAATGCAGGTCATACGTGGCGCTGAGTTGCGTTGTGGTAAGTTTGAATTTCATCATATCCAGCCCGCTTCTTATGTTGATGCTGAGATCTTTGGTCAGTTTCACCTGTGCTGAAAATCCAAGAGTCTGGTTAAAATTGTGGTTTACATTCAATTTTTCATTGGCGAAGGTATACGATTTGTTATAAGAAAAACTGTAATTCAGATTAACAGACCAGGGGATCTCCGGATCCATATAGTAAACCCATCCCCCCGGTATGTATTCCCCTGTAAGAGGATCTTCATAGATCAGCTGATAGGCATTGTTCCTGGTCTTCCCGCCTCCGCCGTTAAACGAGTAGGAAGTAGAGAAGCTGGCATTGGTGAGCCTGGCCGGGCTTCCGGTTTGAACCACATTCAGCGTATTGATCCGTTCGCCGCGCCGGTTGACCGCATAGGGATCAAACATCGCATTGGCATTGATGCCTAGTTTTTCAAAAATTGAAGTGGATAACGTTACATTGATGTTGGACAGTCGCATGGAATCGGCCAGAAAATTGTAGGAACCGCTCAATGAAAGATTGTCTATCAGCTTTATTTTCCTGAGCCCTCCGTTTTCGGTAGTGTCTTTCTTGTTGAACACTTTTGCTTCCAGGTTATTGCCTAGCGAAAAGCTTATGGCTGCAGTACGCCCTTTAGAGGGAGGACCATAAACAGACATGCTGTATCTGTTGTATTGCACAGAATGTTCCCTACCCAGGCTGTCGGTATAGTCCAACGTTACAAAACCGTTGCTTTTAGTTCCCAGTTCCGGATGGTAACTAAAACTTAAAGAGGGGGTTATCATATGACGGATTGCCCTGAGTTTTCCTGAAGGCTTGAAGTTGAACATGCCATATATCCTTGTGGACATTGAAATCCCTCCGGAATAGGATTGTGTTATTCCAAATTCGCTGAAAGGTTTTGTCATTTCAGAGACGACCTTTTGTGTCACAGGATCAAATGATCTGGTTTCGCTCATAAAATGCCAGTTCATGCCATAGCTTACCGTGGGAGTGAAATTCAAATATTTAAGCAGTGTGAAACTGGGCAATCCTATGGCAAAATTATGCTGCATCCCTGTTTTGTAATCATCCCAGAAATCCGGCTGCCCGAATTGGGAAGACTTGAAATTTAACTTGTTTTGAAAAGCGGTGTTATAACTCAGGCTTATATCCTCGTAGAAGCGCTTTTTCCCAATCCGTTCCTTGCGTTTGAAAGGATTGATCCGGCTCATGGTAAGGGTCAGGTTAGGTAAAGTCAGGGCGTAGGATGAATCCCGGTTGTTCTGACTATGCAAGAAGTTGATGGAAAGGTTGAAAGGGGTACCTGCAAATGTTTTTGCATAAGATATGCTGGATGATGTCTGCGATTGCAACGCTTCGTCTATGGACCGGCTGTTGAAACGGTTGTTGGTCGGACTTGAAAAATTAACCGAGGCGCTGAAAGACGTTCCGGGACGTTTCTTTGGATCCTGCGTATGACTCCACCGGATGGAAAAATCGCCCGATTCCTGGTAATCGGCAGACCCCCTCTCACCGGTAACGTTCTTTGAATAATTCACATTCAGACTACCATTGTACTTATAACGGTTCTTATACCTGGCCGTTCCCTTTGCTGCCCAGGATCCCATCGAGTAAATATCGCCTGTTACTGAAAAGTCAAGGTAATCTCCAAATACAAAATAATACCCCAGGTCCCTCAGGAAAAAACCACGCGCAACCTCTTCCCCGTAAGAGGGGATCAGCAGTCCTCCGGAGCGTTCCGGGCGTTTGGGAACAAAACCAAAAGGAACGACTATGGGAGTGGGGACATCTTCAATCACCACATAGGAAGGTCCAAAAATGGTCTGGCCAACATTCCCGTCTTCATCGGCCGTTATTTTTGCATTAGTCATATACAGGTAGAAATGAGGATCCTCCGCGTCGCAGGTTGTGTATTTTCCTCCCTTAATGTTTATGGAATTGTCGGGCATCTTTTTAAGACTCTTACCATGAAGGAATCCCTGCTCGTCCTGCGTTACCATATTGTTTATCCGGGCTTTGCGGCTAATGAAATTGTAATACACAGACTCCATCTCATAGTTGTTGCTTCCCTCCTTCATCACGGGTTTTCCCTGCATTACACCGGTTGAGTCAATTACACCTGTGGCAAAAACAGTCCTGGTATCTGCATTGTATTCCATGTACTGGGCGGTGATCTCCATATTATCGTAGGTAACCTTGACATCTCCGTAGTAATATAACATGGTTTTCCCGTCCTGGAAATCTTCCACTACCGAGTCCCTGGCTGTGGAAAAGGCAGGCGCTTCCAGCTGGGTGTGGGCCCGGATACTGTCCAGGCGGGCAAGACTGTCCAGATCTGCAACTGACAAACCAACTGCCGCCTGTTTCAGACCGGTATACCGGCTAAAATCGTTCCACATGACTGTCAGGGCTGTTTTTTCTGGTCTGGAGGTTACCGGGGTATAGAGGATTTTTTTATAGGAATCACTAACCGGAGCAATCGCGTTTTCGGGAATCCGTTTCTGCTGCCCATAAAGGATGGGTGTTCCCAGGATAAGGAACACCAAACAAAATACCGTATGCAAAATACTTTTATTATCTTTGTCTTCAGCAGACATAAGTTGCAAATATATATGAAAAAACTGATTCCCGTGCTGGTAGCCGCTTTCACAGTTTGCAATTCGTATGCCATCCTGGCCCAGAGCATTTCAGGGCCTTTCATACGTAAAGTGGTGATAGATCCCGGTCACGGAGGTCATGATCCGGGGGCTTTGAGTCCGGACAAGAAACTCAGAGAAAAAGACATCAACCTTTCGGTGGCACGGTACCTGGGACAGGAAATCGCCCGGAATTATCCCGACATAGAAGTCATTTACACCCGTACGCGGGATGTGGCCGTAGACCTGGATAAAAGAGGAACTATGGCATCTGAACAACATGCAGATCTTTTCATCTCTATTCATGTTAATTCTGCCAAAAAAAACACATCGGTCTCGCTGGGTCCGGAAACCTGGGTGTTTGGCGGTGACAGGAGTCACAGGAAAGATGACAGTTATGATGTGGTGTTGAAAGAAAATGAAGTGATCAGATTTGAAGAAGATTATAAAACAAAGTATGAGGGATTTGATCCCAACAACCCCCAATCGATGATCGTCTTCAACTTTCAGAAAGACGCCATCATGAGGCAATCCAGAATCCTGGGCACTTGCATTCAGCAATCCCTGAGGCAGGGTCCGCTGCGGGGGGTTGAAAAAGACAGGGGAATGAAAGAGGGTGGTTTTGTTGTTCTGGCCTACTGTTCCATGCCGGCCGTACTGGTGGAGCTCGGTTTCATTAATAGCAGTACAGACAGGAAGGTCTTTAGTTCCGATGAAGGACGAAGAAACCTTGCCCGGCAGCTTTTTTTCGGATTTGAAAAATATATGGAGACCTACGCCGAAAACGGAAAAAACACACTGAATAACAATATTGGAGATGCCCCGGCTGAAAAACGTTTCAGAGTCCAGGTTATGGCCACTGTGGAAAAGCTCCCGGCCTCGCATCGCATATTGAGTTCAAATCCTCAAATACAATATATCCTGTCGCCGGGTCAAATTTACAAGTACAAATATACACTGGGCGATTTCAATAGCATTGAGGAAGCCCAGGCATATTGTAATAAACTGCGTTCAGGCAGTTTCCCGGATGCCTTTGTAATTGCCGTCCAGGATGGTAAATTGGTCCCTGTTAACTAAATGATAATGAAAGCCAGCAAGTTCTCCCGTGAGTTGAAGATCGGATTTTTTTCCCTGATAGTTATTGTAGCCTTGTATTTTGTCATACAGTTCCTTAAAGGCAACGACCTGTTCCGTGGGACCAGCACATATTACGCCATATATCCAGATGTGTCCGGTCTGGCCGCTACCAGTCCTGTCTCTGTCCTGGGACTGGCGGCCGGAACCATTGACAAAATTGTATTTGACCAGCAAAAGCAACGAATGGTTGTGACCATACGGTTGAAAAAGGATTTTCGATTACCTGTGGGGACAGTAGCCCAGATCTATAGTGCAGATATATTAGGAGGCAAAGCCATACAACTTCTCCTGGGTGATTCCCCGGACTGGCTAAGGCCGGGTGACACTTTGGGAGTATCTGTTGAACGTGACCTGATAAGCATGCTTACCACAGAGATCGTTTCACTCAAAGACGACATATCGCTTCTGACAGCCAACCTGAACCAGACCATTCTTCAACTGAACAACATACTGGACAGCGAAAACCGGGACAATATCAGGCAAAGCCTTGCCCGCCTGAACACTTCACTGGGGCACATCAACACCCTGACAGAAACCCTGGATCAGAATGCTGCCGACATAGACAGGATATTCCTGGGTGTAGACAGCCTGGTTACAGGACTGAACAAGGCAATGGGTGATCTGGGGGCAACACTGGATCATTTTGAAACCATTTCTGCAGGACTAAAGGATGCAGAGCTTGCAGGTACCGTGAATGGCCTTCGTCAGTTATTGGACAACCTTGGCGATCCCAAAGGGACCCTCTCTCTGCTGGGTTCCGATCCGGGATTGTATCATTCGGTAACCGATGTTATCTCCAGAGCAGACTCTCTGATTCGTCTGATTAGTGAAAATCCCAAAAAATACTTTAGAATTACAGTTTTTTAAACATTTTTATTTTGTCTCAAATCGTGCTGTACCAATAGAAAGCTTAAATTAACTTTTTCTAAATATTTGATTATCAGCTTTTTAAAATATTGTTTTTTTCTTCTTGATTCTTAGAACATTATTGTTTTTTTTAAAAATCCAAGCATTTTTCATTTTTTTTTACCATTTTTTTCAACCATTTTTGTATATCAAAACCCCCTGATCAAATTATGGTTCCGTCCCCCCACAAAATCGTATGGAATAACTGTCTGAATATCATTAAGGATAATATTCAACCTTCTAGTTTTAGTACATGGTTTGAACCCATCGTCCCTCTGAAACTTAAGAGTAATGTCCTGACGATAGAGGTTCCTTCTCATTTTTTCAGGGAATACATAGAAGAACATTTCATTGACCTGCTGGGTCATTCTCTCAGAAAAGAATTGGGTAGCACGGCAAAACTTGAATATTGTGTCAAGGTAGACTCTTACAGCAAGGGCATGCCCCTTCCTCAACAGGGTCAGGCACAGTTCCAGAACAAGACCATCCCCTTTTCAAGGATAAACAGGGATGAAGTAGCCAGTCCGTACGTTATACCCGGTATACGACAGTTAAAGATTGACCCGCAGCTGAATGCCGCTTATTCATTTGATAATTTTGTAGAAGGACCCTGCAACCGCCTGGCACGAACTGCCGGCCTGAGCATTGCCGAAAAACCGGGAGGACCTTTCAACCCGTTGTTTGTTTACGGAGGTTCCGGTTTGGGGAAAACCCACCTTGGACAAGCCATCGGGATTGAAATTAAGAAACTGATGCCCGAAAAGATTGTCTTGTACGTTTCGGCCAACCTGTTCCAGATCCAGTTCATGGACGCAGCCAACGTTAAAAACAAGCTCACAGATTTCATGCACTTTTATCAAGTGATTGATGTGCTGATCATTGATGATGTACAGGATTTTGCGGGAAAACCGGGAACACAGAATGCATATTTCAACATTTTCAACCATTTACACCAGTCCGGCAAGCAACTGATTTTGACTAGCGACAAGGCCCCTGTAGACCTTAAAGACTTGGACGACAGATTGTTGTCAAGATTTAAATGGGGACTATCGGCTGAATTGCAAAGTCCCGACTATGCCACACGACTGGCTATCCTGGAAAAGAAATGTTACAACGAGGGCGTAGAAGTTCCGCGTGAAGTTCTTGAATTTATTGCCAGCCAGTTAACAACAAATATTCGTGAAATAGAAGGCACGTTCTGGTCATTGTTAGCCCAGTCAACCTTCAATAAGCAACCCGTTACCCTTAAGCTTGCCCAGGGCATCATTGACAGGCTGGTCAATACCACTCCCAGGGAAATATCTGTGCAGGACATTCAGAAGACGGTATGCACTTATTTTGGCATAACCCAGGATGTACTCCTGTCAAAGACAAGAAAACGGGAAATATGCCAGGCCAGGCAAATAGCCATGTACCTGAGCCGGAATTTGACAAAGAACTCGCTCTCTACCATCGGATCCCTGATTGGCGGTAAGGACCATGCGACCGTCTTGCATTCATGCAATACAGTGTGCAACCTGATGGACACAGACCGGGTGTTCCGCCAATACGTGACCGATATTGAGAAACGTCTCAAGAACGGTTAAACCCAATCATAATGAACAACCTGGAACCTTCTTCCCTGTTTAACTTTTTTTTTGAAATCTGCAGGATCTCGCGCGAAAGCGGCAACGAATCGGGCATGACCCGTTACCTGGAACAATTTGCCAAAGAACGCAAACTGGAATACCAGACAGATAAGACAGGCAATGTTGTAATCCGGAAAGCAGCCTCGGCCGGTAAAGAGAACAGTCCCTGTGTGATTTTACAAAGCCATACCGATATGGTATGCGAAAAAAACGCCGATACTGTTTTTGATTTTTCCAAAGAAGCCATTCAGTGTTACGTAGAGGATGGCTGGCTCAGGGCCAGGGGAACCACCCTGGGGGCCGATGACGGCATTGGGGTTGCAGCCTCCCTTGCAGTACTGGATGATGATTCCCTGGAGCACGGCCCGCTGGAATGTCTTTTCACGGTTTCTGAAGAAACAGGCCTGGACGGGGCCCGTGCCGTGAAACCCGGTTTTATTAAGGGAACAATCCTGCTGAATCTGGACTCGGAAGATGAGGGAGAGGTCTTTATCGGCTGTGCCGGAGGGATTGATACTACGGCCTGCTTTACATACCTTTCCAGGACCGTTCCCAGACGGGGGGTTACTGCATTAGAGGTGCGTATTACCGGGGGAACAGGCGGTCACAGTGGTGACGAGATCCACAAGGACCTGTGCAATGCAGTTCAGCTTTTGGCGCGTTTTCTATGGAAGGCTCAGCAAGATATGAATATTGACATAAGCTCCCTCTCTGGCGGGAATAAAAGGAATGCAATCGCAAGAGAGGCCGGTGCTGTATGTGTGGTAAGAAAAAAAGATGAAGCTGCATTCAGGAAATTATTCCAGGAGCTGGCACGGGAATGGGAAAAAGAATACAAGCATACCGATCCCGAGCTTCAAAACCAGATTGTACCCTGCCCCCTTCCGGAAACGGTCATTGACAAAAAAACAGCTTACAGGCTCATATCTGCGTTGTATTCCTGTCCACACGGAGTACTGGGTATGAGCAAAGAAGTACCGGGACTGGTGGAAACATCAACGAACCTGGCATCTGTAAAAATGGAACCGGGCCATGTGATCCGTGTTGGAAGCAGTCAGCGGAGTGCCATTAACTCGGCACGAAGAAATGCCGCCGCCCGGATTGAAAGCATCTTTCTTCTTGCCGGCGCACAAGTGACACACCAGGGAGAATACCCCGGCTGGGCGCCCAACCCCGATTCCCCCATCCTGAAGGTGTGCGTGCAGGCATACAAGACATTGTTCAACACGCCCATTAAAGTCAAAGCGATCCATGCCGGACTGGAATGTGGAATTTTTCTGGACGCCTTTCCATATCTGGATATGATTTCTTTCGGTCCCACATTAAAAGGAGTCCATTCTCCGGCAGAAAGACTTGATATTGAAAGTACGGGCAAATTCTGGAAGTTGCTTCTTCAAATCCTGAAAATGGTCTGAAATGGGAAAAGTCGCTGTATCCATGCTATCATCTGATTTTGGTCACCTGGCCGATTCCTGCCATATGGTCAACAGCAGTAGTGCATGGAGTTTCCACCTGGATGTTATGGACGGCGTTTTTGTCCCTAACATATCTTATGGTTTTCCCGTCATCCAGGCTATTGCACGTTATGCCAAAAAGCCAATGGATGCCCACCTTATGACAGTAGAGCCATCCCGCTATTATCAGCGGTACAAAGACCTTGGCGTTGAATGGCTTACTGTACACTTTGAAACGTGCCCCCACCTGAACAGGGACCTGCAGGAAATCCGCCGTCTGGGAATGAAAGCAGGTGTAGCCCTGAATCCGGCTACACCGGTTTCTGTTCTGGAACAAGCAGTTCACTACGCAGACCTGGTACTGGTTATGTCTGTCAACCCCGGATTTGGAGGTCAGGTTTTTATTGAAGAGTCTGTTGAAAAAATCAACCGGCTTCACGGGATCAGACAAGAAAAAGGACTAAGCTTTGTTATTCAGGTGGACGGGGGAATAAACGGTTCCAATGCCCGGACACTTTACCAGAATGGTGCCGACATACTGGTTGCCGGCAATTATGTGTTCAATTCAAAAGATCCCCTGGCAGCGATCAATGCCATTACCTGAGAACGGCTAGCAGCGTTTCGCAGCCCCAGACCTTTTGCCCCTTTTTGACCACGACCTCTGCATCCAGCGGCAAGAGGATGTCTAACCGTGATCCAAATTTAATGATCCCCATTTCGCTGCCCTGCAATACCTGTTTGCCCATTCTGGCTTTGCAGATCACACGCCTGGCCATCAGTCCGGCTATTTGCCGCACTCCAATGTGATGTTTACCCTGGTAAAGGAACATGGTGGTATGTTCATTTTTATCCGAAGATTTTGGGTGCCATGCCACCATTTTATCCCCGGGGTGGTATTTGTAATAGATAATTTTTCCTCCACATGGATACCAGTTCACGTGCACATTGAAAAGGTTCATGAAAATGGACACCTGCAACCTTTTTTCCTGGATAAATTCATTCACCATGACCTCCTGGACCATAACTATACGACCATCGGCCGGAGCCACAATGCCGTCATCCCTGAACTGGATATTGCGGTTGGGCACACGGAAAAACATCAGTGTCTGGGCCAGTACCAGCAACGATAGCAGGACAAACAGGGTTAGTATCCAGATATTGTAAAGCGAAAAAGAAATGATAACAGTAAGAAAAACCACTATGGCCATAATTACTCTAATGATTGTGCTTCTGCCTTCTTTATGGATTCGCATAAGATATCAACCTCTTAATAAGATAAACAACACATAGACTATGGCGACTGGCATCGCCATGAGAGCTCCGTCAAAACGGTCCAGCAATCCTCCGTGACCTGGCATAATTCTTCCCGAATCTTTTACCCCAAAATATCTTTTCATGGCCGATTCTGTCAAATCTCCGATAACGCCAAAAACACTTATGATCAGGGCCAAAACAACACAATGATACCAGGAAAAAGGCAACATTTCCAGTTTGTACAAAACCAACGCTGCTGCCAGAGAAAAAATCAGACTTCCTGCAAAACCTTCCCATGATTTTTTTGGAGATATGGCCGGACACATTTTATGGCCGTTTTTTTGTCCGAATCCCATTCCAATAAGATAGCCTCCAATGTCTGATACCCAAAGCAGAATGAACAGAACCAGCAGATACATTCCTTGAAACATGCCTAAAGAGTTGAAAACCAAAAAATTAAACATGGAAAAGGGAACAGCAATATACACCAGGGGCAGAAGGAGGAGGGTGGCAGAACGGAATGCGTCCTCTGATTTGTTGAACAAGACAGATATCCATGTTGCCGTTACAGGAAGCGGCAATGATAAAAGGAAGTATCTTGCCGTCCATGCCCCGTAACGTGCCATAATGTATGTCGCAATAAAAAGCATAACAGAGGCAAGGAATCCGAAAATCTGCCCTGCCCTGTTCCAGGCACCCAGAGACATTCTGTAATATTCAATGACCATAATGCCCACACAGGAAGTCATTAGAGCAGCAAATCCAAAGGGGTGCAGCAATAGTCCTGCTATCATCAGGACCAGGAAAACCAGGCCGCTTAAGGACCGTTTAACCAGCGTGTTCAATTGTTTCTTCCGGATTAATTGCTTCTACTTGCAGTGTTTCTGCCGATTGTCGCTTCCCGAAAATGGCTTCCAGATCATCAGAAAAAATCACTTCTTTTTCCAAAAGCTGGTTGGCCAGTTTTAAAAATCCTTCCTTATATTCTTTCAGCACTTGGCGAGCTGTATCGTAAGCCTGGTCAATGATACGCCTGACTTCCCTGTCAATGAGCTGGGCTGTGGTTTCGCTGTATGGTTTCCCCAGGTTGAAGCCGGCGTTCTCTGTGGAATCATAAAAAGAGACGTTTCCTATCTTGTCGCTCATTCCAAAATAAGCGACCATGGCATAAGCCTGCCTTGTTACTTTTTCCAGGTCATTCATTGCTCCTGTGGATATCTGACCAATCATCAATTCCTCGGCGGCACGGCCTCCCAGGGCAGATGCCATTTCATCCATCATTTGTTCCACCGTGGTTATTTGCCGTTCCTCGGGCAGGTACCAGGCGGCTCCCAAAGCGTGGCCACGTGGAATTATAGTCACTTTGAGCAGCGGATTGGCGTGTCTGAGCATCCACGATACGGTCGCGTGTCCGCTTTCATGGAAAGCTATGGTGCGTTTTTCCTGCGGGCTGATGATCTTGCTTTTCCTTTCCAGCCCCCCCACAATACGGTCTATGGCATCCAGAAAATCCTGTTTCTGTATGGCATTCTTATTTTTCCTGGCAGCAATCAATGCCGCTTCATTGCATACATTGGCTATATCTGCACCGGAAAAACCGGGCGTTTGCTTGGACAGGAAGGCCAGGTCAAATCCTTCTTCCAGTTTTAAACCGCGTGAATGGACCTTGAATATTTCATGACGTTCCTTTAACTCGGGCAAGTCTACGTGTATCTGACGGTCAAAACGTCCTGCACGCATCAGTGCCTTGTCAAGAACATCTGCGCGGTTGGTTGCTGCAAGAATAATTACACCGCTGTTGGAACCAAAACCGTCCATTTCTGTAAGGAGTTGATTCAATGTGTTTTCTCTTTCATCGTTAGAGGTGAACCCGGTATTCTTGCTCCGTGCCCTTCCTACGGCGTCAATTTCATCTATAAATACGATGCAGGGAGCCTTCTCTTTGGCTTGCCTGAAAAGATCCCTGACTCTTGAAGCGCCTACCCCCACGAACATTTCCACAAAATCCGAACCCGATATGGAAAAGAAAGGAACATTCGCCTCTCCGGCCACCGCCTTGGCCAGCAGTGTTTTTCCCGTACCCGGAGGTCCCACCAGCAAAGCACCTTTAGGAATCTTGCCTCCCAGGCTCGTATATTTTCCCGGATTTTTAAGAAAATCCACAATCTCCATAACTTCCACCTTTGCTTCTTCCAAACCGGCTACATCTTTGAACGTCACATTGGCAACGGTTTTGTCTTTTTCAAAAAGTTTCGCCTGCGAACGGCCTACATTGAAAATGCCGCCACCACCGGCTCCACCTTCCGGACCCCTGGACATACGTCTGAACATGAATACCCACATCAGGATGAGCAAAACAGGGAGCAGTAGCCATTCAATGATCCTGCCCCAGTAACTGGAACGCTGTTCTATCTCTACCTTAAAACGCAGTTCCTCCGGCAATGAATTGCGTAATTGCTCAAATTGAACTTCTGCATCAAAGTTTTCTGTTACAATAAAATAAAACTGCGGGGCAAATTTTGGTACTCTGTCCCCGAACTTTACCTTGTATTGTTCAAGAGCATCGGGCTTTATATACAACTCGGCCCGTTGCAGATTGCTTATGTATACGATCTTTTCAATTTCACCCTTGGGCCCCATCTGTTCCTTTACCGTGATCCATTCTGTTTTCACAGGATCTCCGGACCGGTTGGAAAACATGAAATAGATAATAAGTCCTATCAGTATGATATAAACCCATAAAAAAGGATTTATGCGCTTTTTTATCTGTAATTGCGGTGGTTTATTTGATTTCTTCTGGTTGGGAAAATTTCCGTTCATAATAAATAACATTAATTGTAATGCTGCGTAACCGCATCGGCCCACAGGTCTTCCAGGCGGTAGAAGCGCCTGTATTCGGTCTGGAAAATGTGAACCACAATATCGCCGTAGTCCAGGATCACCCAGAAGCGGTTTTCTTTTCCCTGGCTTCTTCTTATCTGTCGCCTGGCCTTTAAAACCATTTCGTCTTCCACGTGGTCTGCGATGGCAGCAACCTGTATACCGGAATCGGCATGACAGATGACAAAATAGTCACAAATGGTGGTATCCAGCTTCCTCAGATCCATGCTGCATACGGCTTGTGCTTTTTTGTCCAGCATGGCTCCGGTTATTATTTTAACATCTTTCATTCGTTATTTTCAAACCCTTACAAAGGTAAGGATAAATTAGTACTTTTGCGACTGTGTTTGAACTGCAAATCATCCGGTTTGAGGAAATTGATTCCACCAACTCAGAAGCCCGCCGCCACCTGAACCATGCCGGGGAAGGAACTGTCTGGACAGCCTCTTTCCAGACAAACGGACGCGGACAATATACACGCAGATGGGAAAGCAACAGGGGTTTAAACCTGCTGGCCACCCTGCTGCTCAGACCTGCATTTCTTCCGGCGAACAAACAATTCCTTATTTCAAAGTGCACTGCACTGGCTATTTGTGATTTTCTGGTCACCCTTGACTTATCTCCGCGCATAAAATGGCCGAACGATATATACATAGGCCCAAATAAGATCTGCGGAATCCTCATTGAGCATCAACTTTCGGGAAACAACCTCACCTCCAGCATTATTGGCTTTGGAATCAATGTTAATCAAACACAATTCCAGGGAGCTCCCAATCCCACATCCATTGCTCTTGAAACAGGGGTGGAACATGATGTGGAAATATTGTTGCCACAGGTACTCCATCAAATACAAAAGTGGTACCAAACACTTCGTGACGGGGATAGCGGCAAAATTGACAGGTGTTACGATGGTTTGCTGATCAACAAATCAGATTACGAAAAAAACCGGGCTATTGATCCGGCAAATTCTTTAGCTGCCGCCCCGGGGCCAGCCTCTGATTGAATAATCGCCCTGGAAACGTTGATCAGGATATCTCCCGAGGTGGTTTTTGCGTGATGCATCACTTCTTCCACGGTACCTCCCTGGGTCCCCACGCCGGGTATAAGCAAAAAACGGTCCGGTGCGACCTGCCTCACCTGTTGCAGCATTTGGGGCCGGGTCGCCCCGGCCACGTACATGAGCCGGTCACTGCCTGCCCAGGTGTTAGCTGTCAGAATGACTTTTCTGAAAAGCGGTGTACCCACGGTGCCCTCTGAAAACTGAAAATCCGAGGCCGAATGGTTTGAAGTAAGGGCCAGTAATATAACCCATTTGTCTTTATATTCAAGAAAAGAAGCCACTGAATCAAAACCCATGTATGGAGATAGGGTCACCGCATCAAAATCCATTCTGTCAAAAAACGTTCGCGCGTATTCCCTGGCTGTGTTGCCAATGTCGCCTCTTTTGGCATCGGCTATCAGGAAGTGGTCGGGAAACCGGGTACGTATGTAGGACACAGTGTCTTCCAGACACTTCCAGCCCTCCCATCCACTAGCTTCAAAGAAAGCTGTATTTGTTTTGTAAGCAACGCAGTACGGGGCTGTTTCCTCGACAATCCGGCAAATGGATTTAAAGGAAACCGGAGCCATGTCCAGTCCCACACACAGGCAGCTGCCTTTGAGGTTTATCTTTTGGTTAAGTGTCTGACGGGTCATCTTTTAATCGTTCTGTATTTTCTGCTATATGCAATAAATCAATCACTTCCTGGATCTCTCCGTCCATGAAAGCAGACAAATTGTGCATGGTATAATTAATCCTGTGATCTGTCACGCGGCTTTGTGGATAGTTGTAAGTCCTGATCTTTGCAGAACGGTCTCCCGTAGAAACCATGGTCTTTCTCTTGGCAGCGATTTCGTTCAGATACTTCTCATATTCCATATTGTAAATTCTGGTGCGCAACTCGGAAAGTGCTTTCTCATAGTTTTTCAACTGTGATTTTTCATCCTGGCACTGAACCACTATCCCCGTTGGTATATGAGTAAGACGTATGGCAGAATAGGTTGTGTTAACGCTCTGTCCGCCAGGTCCTGAAGAACAAAAGGTATCCTTGCGGATGTCCTTATCGTTCAACTCCACGTCAAATTCATCGGCCTGGGGAAGGACGGCAACAGAAGCGGCCGAAGTATGTACCCTGCCCTGGGTTTCTGTCTGCGGAACACGCTGGACCCTGTGAACTCCGCTTTCGTACTTGAGCACTCCGTACACACCAGAGCCTGTTATCCCGAAAATGATCTCTTTATAACCTCCCGAAGTTCCTTCGGAAACGCCTGTCACTTCCAGTTTCCATCCTTTATTTTCGGCAAACTTGCTGTACATCCTGAACAGGTCCCCGGCAAAAATGGACGCCTCGTCTCCCCCCGTACCGGCCCGAATTTCCATAATGGCGTCTTTGCTGTCCTGTGGATCGGACGGGATGAGCAGGAATTTAATATGCTGCTCCATTTCAGGTATTTCTTCTTCCAGCCGGTCAATCTCTTCTTTGGCAAAAGCACGCATTTCCTCATCTTTTTCTGTAAGCAGGAGTTCTTTGGCACTGGACAGGTTGCGCAAGGCATTGCGGTATTTGTCGCCGGCACGGACTATGGGTTCAATCCCTGCATATTCCTTGTTCAGGGCAACGTAGCGTTTGATGTCCTGAACCAGCGTATGATCTGACAATAGGTGTTCAAGCGATTCGAATTTGCGGCGGACCCCCTCCAGTTTGGTCAATAATGAATTTTCAGGCATACTTGATGTTTAACGCGCAAAGATACTTTTTTTCAGGAAAACAAACAGGGAGTGTACCTAACCGGCACACTCCCTGTTAGGTTAGCAGTCCTGGTTACTGGTACTGATTCAGGATATCCTTTATCATTTCAGGTTCCAGGCGGCCGTGAACCTTGTCGCCAATCATCATGACCGGGGCCAGTCCGCAGGCACCTATGCAACGCAGACAATCCAGAGAAAACTTGCCGTCTTCTGTTACCTGTCCCACCTTGATCTTGAGTTCCTTTTCAAGTGCCTCTACAATTTTTTCCGCTCCACGAACATAACATGCAGTTCCCAAACATACGGAAATGGGAAATTTTCCTTTGGGAGTCATGGTAAAGAACGAGTAGAAAGACACCACCCCGTATACTTTGGCAAGGGGCATATTCAGGTTCAGGGCAATTTCCAGCTGGACCGGTTCGGGCAAATAACCGAAATGTTCCTGGGTGGCATGCAGGATGTTGATCAGTTCACTTCTCTTGTTCCCGAAAGATTCACATATTTCTTTTATTGTCTGTTTGTGA
>MWDM01000040.1 GCA_002070565.1 Bacteroidetes bacterium ADurb.Bin139 | reverse complement strand
GGTGTCGCAGAAAAAACACCCCTTTATTACCATGCCCTGATCACCGATTTCTACAACAAAAGCGCTTTCCGTTTTGTGGGTGGAAGCGACATTGTTGTGCAACTGTTATGCGATTCCATTCGCCGTTTTGGAGGGGAAATAATGACAGGGATGCCTGTCACCAAAGTCGAATTCAACAATTCTGGAGCTACCGGGGTTACCTTGCTCAATAATGAATTCCTTCAGGCGGAGCACGTGATATCGGACATTCACCCTGCTATCCTGATGGACATGATGGATACGCCCCTGATCCGCAAAGCATACAAACAAAGGATAAAAAGTATCAAGCAGACGATGTCCAATTTTACCGTGTACATTAAATTCAAAAAAAATACGGTTCCCTATCTGAATTACAACTTTTACCACTACCCTAAGAATTCTGTCTGGGACGGCCATTTTTTCTATATGCATATGTGCGACGAACCGGACCAGAAAACCGTCCGCAGCGCGGTTTTGTTCGAAAACATGGCCTGGGACGAGGTGGTCCGCTGGAAAGACATGCCACGGGGCAACCGCGGGGCCGAATACGAAGACTTCAAGACAAGAAAATCACAGCAGATGCTGTTAAACCTTGAAAAGCAGTTTCCCGGGACAATCCGCCACATTGAAGACTACTGGACATCCACACCATTGACATACAGTGATTATACAGGCACCCTGGAAGGTTCCATGTACGGAATCCTGAGGGATAAGAATGCACACACCCAAACCTTTATTTCGCATAGGACCAAAGTTCCCAACCTTTACCTTGCAGGACAAAACATAAACGCCCACGGCATCATGGGAGTCATTATCGGATCGGTTCTCACATGCGGGGAAATCATTGATATTAACAACCTTACAAAACAAATTAAAAACGCTTAACGACAAACCATCAGTATGGCACAGGGTATTAAAATGAAACTCATATACCCCCGCTGGGAGAAGCTTCCGGGACAGACAACCTTCAACCTTCCACCGCACGGCCCCGTTGTATTTGCAGCGGCCCTTCCGGAACGCATTGATGTTTCTTTTACCGACGAGAATGTGGAATCCATTGATTTTGAAGAGGCATGCGACCTGGTGTGCATATCCATGATGCTTTCCACCCAGGTCAAGCGCGGGTGGGCAATAGCTGCCGAGTTTAGGAAAAGAGGAAAAAAAGTCATTTTCGGGGGTATTTCCACCATGCTTCATGCAGAAGAAACCATGGAGCACGGCGATGCTGTTTTTCTGGGCGAAGCCGAGGGCCGCATGGAAGAACTCATAGGTGACTGGGGAAAAAACCGGCTCAAGAAGGTATACAATTACATGGGCAAGCTGCCTCCCATAGAACTGGTGGGCCCTGCCAGGAGAGATCTGTACAAAAGAGAACTGTACAACCACAAAGGTGTACAAATGGTAGACTTGTTCCATGCCTCACGCGGATGCCGCTTCAATTGCTACCCCTGCGCCGTATCTTACCTGGGAGGCCGTGTTTTCAGGCCCCGTCCCTTTGATAAGGTTATTGAAGAAATGGCAGGTATTGATAACAACCGGCTGTTTCTGGTTGACAATTCCCTGGCTCAGAACAAAGAATGGGAAATACAGTTGTTTAAGGAAATGATTCCGCTGAAGAAAAAATGGATTAGCCATCCCATTGAAGATGATCCAAAAATCCTGGACCTGGCCGCACAGGCGGGTGCCTGGTACGTTTATCAGGCCGTTTTCGACACTTCTGACTTCATCAGGGAACGCATTAAGCGGTATCACGATTACGGCATCGGAGTGGAAGGAACGATCCTTTTAGGTATGGACAACCAGTCTGAAGATGACATGCGCCGCCTTATAGACTTCTTGCTGGAGATTGATCTGGACCTTGCCGAGTTCACCATTCTTACACCCTACCCGCATACAAAGGCCTATGAAGACCTCATGCGCAAGGGAAGAATCCTGGACTACGACTGGGACCATTACAATGCCGGACAGGTGGTCTACCAGCCGTCACAGGTTACCCCGGAAAAGTTGCAGGAGTTGTACGACTACGCATGGAGTTCTTTTTACAGTCATGAATCACAGGAACTGAAAATGACAAAGCTCTTTACGCGGGTCATGAGACGCGAAATGGAAGACGGTACCTGGAGGCCCCGCGACAGAAAAATGATGAATCAATCATTCGGGAAAGAAGTCAAACGCAATATTGGCAATATCTGATACCATGGAAGTTCAAGAAAAACATTTTGATGAAATTTTTGATTTCAAGGGCAAATGGGACGTTCCTTCAAAATGTGGATTAAGGATACTGCATCACAAAGAAATCCCGGTAATCATTACCACAGAATTGTATAACAACAATCCAGGGACGTCTGTCACCTATGCCGGCGGTTTGCTCTTTGAACAGATATGCGATGCTAAAGGACTTGATCCTGAACATGTTATTTATATAGAATGCAACCCCGACACCCAATCAAGACTGTCCTTTTATTCCGAAGAATATTACCGCGTGACATTTACCCGGGGGGAGGAGAAATTCATCAACCCGAGCTACAAAAAATTATCGGATGAAGAAATAAAAGATCTTGTTTTCCCATGAAGTTATTTCGGTCTTTACTATCGGGCATTCTGCTTCTGTTATCCCTTTCAGTACAGGCGCAGGAAGTATTGAGCCCCTGGGAGGGGATCAGGGCAAAAAGCCGCGTCCGGCTGTGGCATTACTGCCCTGAACCGGAGCAGGCCCGTGGTTCAGGCATCATCATTCTGCCAGGTGGCAGTTACCACCACCTGGGCATCCGCAACGAAGGCCATAATGTGGCCGCCAAACTTGCACGCGAAGGCTATGCTGCCTTTGTGCTTCGTTACAGTACCGGTATGTACGGGCACAGCTATCCTGTCATGATGGAAGACATCCAGAGGGCCGTTATGCTGGTCAAGGAAAATGCCTCTGTCTACGGGATAAGCCCGGATAAGGTAGGTTTGATAGGCTTTTCGGCCGGAGGACACCTGGCCGGATGGATGGGAACCTATTACGACAAGAATTATCTGGCCCGTTACGGACTGGTTCCTGACCATTCCCTGCGACCTTCCTTCGTAGCTATGATTTACCCGGTGGTTTCCATGACAGACAGCCTTGCGCATACCCGGTCCCGCCGGAATCTGATTGGCCCGTCACAACCCATGGATCTGAAAAATAGTTTATCTTTGGAAAAGGTGGTACGACAGGATATGCCACCGGTTTTCCTGATGGCCTGCCTGGACGACCCGGTAGTGGATCCAATGAATTCCATTCGCTACAGTGATACATTGGAAGAACGTAATGTGCCCCACCGCTTGCTGCTATACGAACAGGGCGGGCATGGTTTCGGGTACAGACCCGGAAAATCCAAAGATGTTGAGGAACTTTGGATTCAGGAGTTCCTGTTATGGCTGGATACAGAAATGAATCATTAATAAAACATTATGGATATAAAATATACCTCTACAGAAGAAATCAAACTGTTTCAGGAAGATCTGTTGCGGCGGGAATTGTCCTACCTGCAGGACAAGTCTCCCTTTTATCGAAGGATGTTCCAACGGGAAGGGATTGATATCAGAAAGATCAGAACACTGGAGGATCTTCAAACCATACCATTTACCAGGAAAAGCGATCTCCAGCAATTTAACGAAGATTTTATCTGTGTTCCCAAAGATCAACTGACCGATTTTGTTACCACATCGGGAACCCTGAGTGATCCGGCTACCTTTGCCTTTACAAACAGGGACCTGGACAGGCTGGCCTACAATGAAAAGGTATCTTTTGAGTGTGCCGGTACAAAACCCGGAGATTTAATCCAGCTGATGACCACCATGGATAAGCGTTTTGTAGCAGGCCTTGCCTATTACCTGGGCATCCGAAGCCTGGGAGCGGGGATTATCCGTGTGGGAAATGGCATACCCGAGCTGCAATGGGATACCATCCTGAGGATGAAACCCGATACCATTATCTGTGTACCTTCTTTTATTATCAAACTTATTGAATACGCCGAGGAGAACAATATACCCTATAGAAAATCGAGCATCAGAAAAGCAGTCTGCATAGGAGAAAACCTGCGGAACCAGGACTTTTCGCTCAACATCCTGGGCCGGCACATCCGGGAAAAGTGGGATATTCAGCTCATATCCACGTACGCTTCCACAGAACTGGGTGCCACTTTCTGCGAATGTCCTTACGGAAAAGGAGGACACCACCTTCCGGAACTGGTTATCTGTGAATTGATAGACGACAACGACCGTGTCGTATCTAAGGGTGAGACCGGTGAACTGGTGATTACCAACCTGGGACTGGAAGGTATGCCTTTGTTGCGCTTCAGAACCGGAGACCTGGCCCGTTTTCATTATGAGCCCTGCCAATGCGGGAGGAAAACAATGAGAATCAGCCCGTTGCTGGGTCGTAAGAGCCAAATGATCAAATTCAAAGGAACCACGCTCTACCCGCCTTCCATATTTGATGTACTGGAAGACATCCCCTATATTAGTTGTTACCAGGTGGTACTCTCCTGTAATGAACTGGGTACCGATGATGTATATGTGAAAGTTTCTTTGAAAGAAGGAGCTGTCAACATCCCGGAAGATGTCACTAAGGCGGTTAAGGATAAATTCCGCGCCAAGGTGCGCGTTGCCCCCGAGGTGGGTATAGTCCCCGACAGCGAACTCAAAGCTGAAGTGTATAACGAAATAATGCGCAAAGCCGTTAAATTGTTAGATAAGAGGAACAATGTCCCCGGATAAAAGATTTGACGACATACGTCCCTATACCAACGACGAGATCCCGGCAGCCATGCAACGCCTTGCTGCAGAACCCATGCTGGATAAGGTTTTTTCGTGGTTCTTTCCCGGACAGTCAAGCCGGAATTGGCGCAATATGCTCCGCTCTGTCAAAAGCGTCACAGAACTCCAGGAACGTATCATGCATCCTGTTATAAAGATTATCATTGATAAAACGATGCAGGGATTTACCAGTTCGGGAGAAGATTATATTCCCGCCGATAAAGGTGTTCTCTACATATCCAACCACAGGGACATAGTTTTGGACGCTACCCTGCTTATGCTGGTTTTATCCCAGCAGGGATATCCCACAGCAGAAATATCTTTCGGGAGCAATCTGATGCAGTCTCAGGCAATTGTGGATCTGGGAAAATCAAACAAGATGTACAAGGTTTTCCGTAAATCGGGGAACATACGGGATTTAGTCAAAAATTCAAATCTTTTGTCCGATTATATTCGGTGCAGGATAAACAGCAATACTTCAATCTGGATTGCGCAGCACGAGGGACGGAGTAAAGACGGGACCGACCTTACCGACCCCGGTCTGCTGAATATGCTTTCCATGAGCATGAAAAAAGACCGCGTGGGCGCCCTGGCCTCACTCAATATTATTCCGGTTGCTGTTTCTTATGAAATTGAGCCTTGTGATGTTTTGAAAGTCTGTGAAATACATCAGACCAAAAAACAAGGATTCTATAATAAAGCCCCGGGAGAAGACCTGGTCAGTATCGTGACAGGGATCACGCAAAACAAAGGGAGGGTACATATCACAGTATGTCCTGCAATTACCCTCGCCGACCTTGAACCTTACAGGGACCTTCCACAGACCGATTTTTTTAACAAGGTGAGCCAACTGATCAATCAACGGATTTACCGGGGATATAAACTCTATGGAATCAATTATGCGGCCTGTGACAAGCTTGGAGGAACAACAGAATTCATGGAGCATTATACAGAAGAAGACACGGCACTGCTTGATAGCCGTGAAAAGTTGCTCCCCAACACTGATGGTCAAACCAACGCTGTTCTAAGAGACCTGTTAAGGAGACTGTATGCCAATCCCGTTCTAAACCGCATGAATACCGCCTTCTAAACCGCATGAATACCGCCTTCTAAACCGCATGAATACCGCCTTCTAAACCGCATGAATATCGCCTTATGAGTGCTCAGGTGAAAAAATGGCAGAAAATTGTCCTGCTCACGGTACTGGCCGCTGCCGCAACGGGTGTTTCTCTTTTTGGCCAGGTAAAGCAGAAAACTGCAGCAGAACGGACCGCTGTTGGAAATATCATTCATTTTTTTTCGCAACCGGTGAATTACCCGCGCGAACCGGTTGATCCCTCACAGGTGGTGATTTTGGGGGATTCTGCTTCGGGGGACAATTCAACAGACCCGTCGGACAGGATCCTGGATTACATCTGGGAATCGCAACGTGAAGCGGGCAGAACCCGTTTTGAAAAACAGGAAGACGGGACGTACCTGGCCCGCCTTGTCTGGGCTCCGGGAACAGAAGAAAATGACCCTCCAAAAGATTTCAGAAATCCGAACAAAACGCTCAGGAACAGGCCTATCAAGGACCTGGTATATAGTGATAGTATAATTTTCAGCCAGGGAAAGTGGCTGGCTCCCTATCTGTATCACCCCAATTTTGGAATCACCGCCAATAAAGGGGTTATCTTTTTCAACAAAGATGGTGACTTGATCATCCGGGGAACCAAATGGGGTTTTTCTTCCACAGAATGTTTCAAAGCTGTAGAAAAAACACCTTGATCATTTGACCACCAAGGCATTGGCCACACGCCTTTCTCCCTCATTGTCAAAACGTTTATTATCCGAAGGATGATTAACTACTTCCACGGGTTTACGCAGATTTTCGCGTACACATAACGCAGAGGAACCGCCCCCGTCCAGGTTGATGGCATCCCAGGCCCTGAGCCAACGCATGATACGTTGCAGTTCTTCCATGGTCATGCCGGCAGCTTCTGCTGCCCTTCCGTCCACTACCACCATGAGAACCCGCCCTCCCCTTCTTATTCCCACAGCAGTCCTGGGATGACGTGCATTGTTGAAAGCATTGTCAATGACCGGTACGTCCTTCCCTGCCGTTCGCAATACGGGACCCGAAGATAGGACATCTTCTGCCGTCAGTTCTTTTTCCCAACGGTCCTGGTCATATGTATCCATTACATGTTGCGGAAGTGCATGAATGGACAGTCTGCCCTTGTCAGAGACGGCAATGCAGCCGGATTGCCGGAATGTCCGGTTCCCGTCTTGCGGAACCCTGTTGGGAGCAAGTTCATTGCCATCCACACGAAGGTAGTTGACCGATTTCCAGGGAGCATCCCAGGCAAAAAAAGAGCCGTTGATCCCGGCCAGGGCCTGGGCATATTCCACAAAGTCACTGGTAAGCACCAAGGTGGTATCTGCAAGGATATCAAAACGGAAGGAGTTCCTGATTACCAGAGCAGATACAAATTGATTGGAATGAAAAAGGGAACTGTCCCTGAAAGCGCATTGGCGAAGGGTGATACCGCCAAAGTGTAACAGCCTGCTTTCCCATCTTCCATTCACAAATGCCAGGGAGTCCGCATCCCAAATCCTGGAAGAGTCCTGTGCCTGTGCCTGTGCCTGTGATAAAGTGACAGGCAGCAGCAAAACCACTATCAAGAATAGTAATATGGTCTTCTTTTTCATGCTTCAAATCTTTATATTTGCTAAAATTACAAAAATTATGGAACGGGTTACCGGTTTTCTTTCTCTCCTGAGCCAAAACAACAACAAACCCTGGTTTGACGTACATAAGTCCCAATACCGGGAAGCCCTGGAAGTTTTTCAGAACTTTACCGCAAAGCTTATACATGGCATTGCCACATTTGACAAAGCTGTGAGCGGCCTTAGCGTTAGGGATTGCACATTCCGCATTTACAGGGATCTGAGGTTTTCTCCCGATAAAACACCCTACAAAGCCTACATGGGAGCATACGTATGCCCGGGTGGAAAAAAATCGGGGTTCGCAGGTTACTATTTTCATATCGGCGCTGCGGTAAACGACTGGTCCGGACACCATTTCATGAGCAGCGGCCTGTATCAGGCCAATCCTGCAGTGGTGAAAAGTGTACGGGATGACATACTCTACGATGCGACCCCCTACCTGAATGCCATAGCCCTGGCAGAGGGATTCGAAATAGATTTTGTCGGATGTCTGAAACGTGTCCCGGCAGGATATCCCTCCGATTCTCCTTATGAACATTTATTCAGACTCAAGGATTTCCTTTTGACACGATCCATGGACGATGCGTTCGTTAATGATAAGAATCTGTTGAAAAATGTCTTGTCCGGTTTTAAAAAGACCCATACCTTTGTTGACTTGTTGAACCGATCCGTATCTTATGCCAACTCATCCCAAAATTAAAGCAGCCATCATAGGCTTTGGCCGCATGGGCGAAATGTACCTCCGCCAGATGCTCAGAAGTGCGCAATGGGAAATTCGAGCCATTTGCGATACCGACCCCGATGCTCTTGCCGTAGCTGCAAATATTGCCCCGTCAGATACCATTCTGACCGCCAATGAAGATGATATTTTCAATGACCCCCAGATAGTCATAGTAGTCCTCTCTACCCTGGCCGATTCGCGCAAAAGGCATCTTATCAAGGCTGTGGAACACCGCAAGCACGTGGTTACCGAAAAACCCCTGGGTTCAACCATCGGGGAAGAATACGAGGTGATGGAAAAAATCAGGCAAAGCAATCTGATGGTCACCGTCAACCTGCCACTCAGGACAGCATGGTATCACAAAACCATTAAGGAATTTATTGAATCGGGAGAAATCGGGGAGCTGGCCATTGTAAGAGTATGCCATATGACACCGGGACTGGCACCCGGGGAAGGACACTGGGCCGAGGGACCACTTTTTCACGATTGCGGGTTGCATTATGTGGATATAGCCCACTGGTATGCCCAAAGTGATTTCAAGACCTGGAACGCCCAGGCCATACGTATGTGGGATTACCACGAACCCTGGTGGCTGCAGGCGCATGGAACCTTTGAAAACGGTATTGTCTTTGACATAACCCAGGGACACGTGTACGGCCAGCTTGCCAAAGACCTGACACACAACGGGTATGTAGACCTGATAGGAACCAAGGGGATAGCCAGGATGACGCACGATTTTGTTACGGCTACGGTAGAATTGCACGGCGTTACAAAAACACAGATGATCAGGAAACCTTTCGGGGACAAGAACCTGGATGTCTTACTGGATCTTTTCGCACATTCCATCACCCAGGGTGGCCTGGACCCTTCCCTGCCTAAGGTTAAGGATGCCGTCATAGCTTCTGAATACGCCTGGAAATTCCTGGAAGATGCAGCCCGGCATGATATGCCTGCAAGGGGCGACAACAAGACCCTGGAAGAAATCTGGGAAAGGAGGAATAACAAACGCATTGGTTACGGACTGTTAAGAAAAAAGAAGAAATTCAACGACTGAATCATGAAACACGCTGTCATTGTAGGTGCCACTTCGGGCATGGGACGTGAAGTAGCCCTGATCCTGGTCAAAGAAGGCTGGCATGTGGGCATTGCCGGCAGACGGGAAGATATCTTGATGCAAATGCGTGATCAATATCCACAGTCTATTGAATATGAGGTAATAGATATCACCCGTGAAGATGCCCCCATACGGCTTCAGAATCTGATCGGCAAACTGGGAGGTATGGACCTGTACCTGCATAGCTCGGGTTACGGCAGGATCAATCCGGATCTTGATCCTACCATAGAAAAAGAGGTTGTCAGGACCAATATTAACGGGTTTGTTGCAATGACCATTCACGCTTTTCATTACTTTAAAGAACAGAACGGAGGGCACCTGGCTGCCATCACATCGGTTGCCGGCAGGCGTGGCATGGGGCTGAACGCAGCCTATTCGTCTTCAAAACGCTTTCAGATGACTTACCTGACGTCTCTGGCCCAATTGTCCCATAATGGAAAATACAACATCAGGATCACAGATATTCAGCCCGGTTTTGTCAAAACGGACTTTCTGCATCATTCCTACCCCATGGTGATGAAAACCCCTTATGTGGCAAGAAAAATTGTCAGGGGATTAAGTAAAGGAAAAAGACTCATAATCGTTGACTGGCGTTACCGCATAGTATCATATGCCTGGCATATGATACCCTCCCGGATCTGGGAACGGATGAACCTGCAGCGGTTTGTCAGCTGGTAATTTTCCGGTAGTGGTTGTATAGCTTCTCCAGTGCCTGCTCCAATATGGCTTTGGAACAGCCGGCGTTCAGGCGCATAAATCCCTCCCCTCCGGGACCGAACATGGCTCCGTCGTTCAGTGCAAGCCCTGCGTCGGTAAAAAAGCCGGGAATATCTTCAATACCAACATTTTTCAATTCCCTGCAATCGAGCCAGACAAGGAAAGAGGCATCGGGCCTGACTGCCTTGATCATGGGGATCAGGCGGGGTAGCTGGGAGACGACAAAATCAATATTATTTTCCACATAATCAAGCATCTGTCTGTGCCATTCCTTTCCCTGGCTATAGGCTGCATGGGTGGCAACAGCAGCAACCAGCGTGGGATCGTCCAGTTCATTGGCATGCAAAAAGCTGTAAAAGCATTTTCTTAGCTGCGGGTTTTCAATCACAGCAAAAGAACTGACCAATCCGGCCATATTGAAGGTCTTTGAAGGGGCGCCAAAGACAATGCCCACCTGGGCCGCTTCCTGGGAAACGGTCGTGAAGGGAATATGGCGGTTCCCGAACAAGGGCATGTCTGCATGGATCTCGTCAGAAATAACTGTTACGTTGAATTTATAACAAATACGGGCTAAATCAGTAAGGGTTTCCTTGCTCCACATACAACCTCCCGGGTTGTGCGGATTAGACAATACCAGGAGCGGGCACCTGCGACGCCTGAGTATATCTTCCAAATGGTTAAGATCCATCTGGTAACGCGTTCCGTCCCAGATCAATGGATTGTTTTGCACTACCCTTCCGTTGCGTTCAGTAACCATTCGGAAAGGATGGTACACCGGTGGCTGTATGATCACAGGATCGCCTTTTCCCGTAAAATGTATGATTGCAAGTCCTATACCTTTGACTATTCCCGGAATGTAAGTTAGCCACTCACGGTGTATTTCCCAGCCATGCAGGTATTGCTGCCAGGAAATAATGGACTGCCAGTAGTCCTCGGGAGCGATCGTATATCCGAATATCGGGTGTTTAAGTCTGTCTTCAAGGGCTTTTCTAATAAACGGAGGTGTTTCAAAGTCCATATCGGCCACCCACAGGGCAATCAGGTCTTCTTTTCCGAACAGGTCTTTCAACCGTTCTAATTTTACGGTATTGGTTCCGCTTCTGTCAATAATGGTGTCAAAATCGTATCTCATAGCAAAATTTTATCCAGAGTCTTAGGTTTCCCGATATCAGTTATTTCCAGTCCCGGGATTTCCACCCCCCTGATAACCTGAAAACGTGCCGATTCCAGGTAAAAATCAATCACTGAAAAAACCCGGGGCCAGGGTTCCATCAGGGACATTGCACCAGGAGACATGATGTGAATGCCGGCAAAGGCGCGCATCATGCAATCCTTCATTTTACAGGGTTCCCCCACCCAGCGTATTTCTTTTGTTTGTGTATTTGTCCATCCTGTCAGGTGCCGGTGCCGGTCAAAAATCAGCTGACGCGGTGTGTTCCTTTGGCTGACCAGCAAAGTGGCCAGGTCCGATGCCCTGTGGCATGCAAAAAAATCGTCCAGGCGCAGGTTTGACAAGATATCCACATTGTGTATCATAAAAGGTTCGCGGGGATCCAGCAGCAACCGGGCTTCCCGTACTGCCCCTCCGGTGTCGAGCAACAATGGGCTCTCATCGGAAACAGCTATCTGCAGGGGAATTTCTTTTTGTTTCTGGTACTCGTTCAGGTAAGTTTTGATCTGAGCGGCAAAATGGTGCACATTCACCACAACACGGGTAACTCCCTGATCATACATCTTGTCCAGCAACAAACCCAGCAATGGCCCCTGTGAGCCGTCACTGCTCCTGACGGGAATCAGGGCTTTGGGGAGCTTATCTGTAATGGGTTTCAAACGGGTACCGAGACCCGCAGCGAGTATCATTGCCTGCATGGTCTGCCTAGTAATCTATTTCCAAATCCAGTTCACGGTGATACAAATGTACCCTGATGTCATATTTTTTGGCCAGGTAATCGGCCATGTGGCGTGCACAATAGACTGAACGATGCTGTCCCCCGGTACATCCGAAACAGCACATCAGATGGTTGAACTTTCTTTCTATGTAACGTTGTACGTGCGTGTCCATCAACATGTAGGCATGCTCCAGGAATCCTTTCACCCCCCCGTCTTCTTCCATAAAACGGATCACTTCCTGATCTTCGCCGGTAAAGTGCCTGAAATGCTCAAATTGCCCGGGATTTTCCAGACCGCGGCAATCAAAAACATAGCCTCCCCCATTCCCGCTTGAATCGTTGGGAATGCCTTTTTTATAGGCAAAACTGCACACGGTGACCTGGAGTTTGCGTTCCTTGTCCATGTCTGAATACTGGCGCATTTTTGTCAGTTCCAGCAAAAGAGAGGACAAATAGGGATATTCTGTAAAAGGTTCTTTAAGCAGCTTACGTAAGTTATCAATCGCATAGGGAACACTTTGCAGGAAATGGGGTTTTTTCTCAAAATAGCCCCTGAAACCATAGGCCCCGAGTACCTGAAGGGTGCGGAACAGGATGAAATGACGCAATTGCCTGTTAAAATGTTTTTCGTCCAAAGGGGTATATTGCCTTAAGGCCTTAAGATAGGCAGAGATAAGTTCTTCTTTGAGTTCTTCCGAATAATTGGCCTTTGCCTGCCACACAAAAGAGGCTACGTCATAATAAATCGGCCCTTTTCTTCCTCCCTGAAAATCAATAAAATAAGGTTCATCGCTTACCAGCATGACGTTCCTTGCCTGAAAGTCCCTGTACAAAAATGTATCCGAGGCATCCCGCAACAGGACAGAAGACAGCTTGCGGAAATCGTCTTCAAGTTTTATTTCGCTGAAATCCAATCCTGTTGCCTTTAAAAAGCAATACTTGAAATAGTTCAGGTCAAAAGAAATCATCCTTTCATCAAATTCCGGCTGCGGATAGCAAACGCCAAAATCAAGTCCTTCCGCTCCTTTGAACTGCAGGGCAGGTAATGCCTCCATGGCTTTGAAGAGCAACTTTTTTTCCCGGGTGTTGTAATTGCCCCTGGAGCGCCCTTCCTCTACAGCATTGTATAGGATCCTGTCTCCCAGGTCCTGTTGCAGGTAGCAGGAAAAATCACGGCTGTGGGCGTACACCTCCGGTACAGGAAGTCCCTGTTTGCGGAAATGTTCTGCAATGGCAATAAAAGCCTTATTTTCCTCTTTACAGGAACCAAAAGTGCCGATGAGCGTGCCATGCTCTCCTTCAATCCTGAAATACCGCCTGTTGCTCCCGGAAGAGGGCAACTCGGTTATGGCTCGTGCCGGAAAACCGGTATATGATTTGAAAAGAGATTCGAGTTGTTTCATACGGACACAAAAATAACGAAAAATTCTATACCGAACGGGAAAACCTATGGTTTCATCACGGCATTCCACATGGCTTTTCGCAAAGTTCCCGCATCGTCATCACCGTGATACATCCAGCACATGAGCCCTTTCATGCCTTGTGACAGGGCCCACGCCCCCTTGATCGCGATACTGGCGGCATTGTCGTAGCCGCAATAAAACGCTCCTGTACCGATCCTTTTCACGTAAGGGACAGAGGCTGCCGGATCCCAGTTATTGATAGAATACAGGGACGGATCCAGGTTTTTAATTTGTCGGTATGTAATGGCAGAAGGGCTTGTAGAAAAAGAAATCCTCCCATAAAAAGGAATGCCAAGCACCATCTTTTCTGTAGGAAAACCGGCGGCCTTGTAAGCTTGCAGTGTCCTGGCACAATCCCAGTAAGCCCGGGAATCATCCAGGGCCGAATGGTGATGTGGGGCCTGGTCCATATCATACGTCATGATATTGACAAAGTCCACATAAGGTTCTACCCCGTGCAGGTCAATATAACGGGTTCCCCCGCTGACTGGCTTTGCGTTCATTACATAACCCGGGAAAGTGATGAGCAGGTCGGGTCCCAGGGTCTGGCGCAGCTGCCTGATCAAAAGAACATGGTTTTGCGTGTCGGCAGCCGGATTGCTGGCGTGGCCGCTCCAGGACAGTCCCGGGAACTCCCATCCTATATCAATTCCGTCAATTCCCCAGGCCCGGATAAATTCCAGGCAGTCTTGCGCAAAAGCCACCCTTCCTTCCTCTGTGCTGCTCATGGCAGAGAAGCCGCCCCCCTGGGCATTGTCCTTATTGACAACGGTGTGGGTGAAGGCAAGCAGGATTTTTAACCCGGGATGGTTCTTTTTCAGATCAACCACTGCAGCAAAGCGGGATTCATCTCCCTGCAGGCGAAATTCCCGGTACTGGTTATTCACGACGTACAACTCGGCAAAAGCATAACAGATATGGGTAAGGAGCGTGGGGTCCGGGATTCCCTGGCTGTAGTAAGTAACATAGGATAATGCCACCCGGCCTTCTTTCAGCGGGTATGGGACAAACTCTTCCGGTTTTTCTTCTTCAGTGTCGGGTTCGGGATTGACCTTTTCCCGGCTGCAGGACAAGACCAGCAGGAAGAACAACAGGTAACAAAACCGTTTCATAGGTTTTATAATCAATAAAGATAATAGCGCTGTGACAGATGACGGAACGCTTCGGCGTCTTTATACCAGTAATCTTTGATATCACTAAACTGATAACGCTCTGCAAATTTGGCTGTTATAAAAGGACTGCCCACAACTTTGGTGATCCTGTCCAGGTTAAAGACAATCTCGGGATTGAGCTTATGGATTTCCTGGATCACGTAAAAATTCACATCAGTCAGCGGGGCTGCTGCCGGATCTGTAATATGTGCCTGAACACCGCCCAAAGTAGTTCCTTGTCCCTTACTGTAAAAAGGTCTGAAATAAATAGGCCTGAAATGAAGGCCGGGCAGCTGAAGGTTGTTCAGATTACGGGCAAGCTCTTCAGGTATTATGGTGCTGTCTACCGGTGCAAACAGCTGAAAAGGAAGGGTATAACCCACTCCTATGGAGACTACGGACAGATCCCCGACTATGCCGCTCATGGGATAGAAGAAGGCTGTGATTGCCTGGGGAATGTGCGGGGAAGAGGCTATCCATTGCAAACCCGTCTGATCATAGAACATGTCACGGTTCCATCCTTCCATGGGAATCACGCGCAGGTTGCATTGGGCACTTTCCCCGGGCCGGGCTCCGGATCCGAGCATGCGCTCGCCATTGAGCAATAAGGCCAGCTCGCCGCATGTAAGACCATAAACGTAGGGTATTCTGAACTGGCTGACAAAGGTAAAGCAACCGTCTTCCACATAACATCCCTCTATCTTCCGGCCCCCGATGGGATTGGGACGGTCCAGGACAATAAATTCAATACCCAGTTGGGCACATGCCTCCATGGCAAGTCCCATGGTGGAAATATAGGTGAAGGAGCGCGAACCAATATCCTGAATATCGTATACCAGCACATCTATGTTCTGAAGCATTTCCGGGGTGGGTTTCCGGGTGCTGCCGTAAAGCGAATAGGCGGGAAGTCCGGTGGCAGGGTCGTTTTGTGTGGATATGTGATCCCCTGCATGTACATCCCCCCGTACCCCGTGCTCGGGCCCGTACAGGGCTACCAGGTTGACATTAGGTGCTTCAAACAGGACGTCTATGGTTGACCGGAGCTCACGGTCCACACCCGTAGGATTGGTTATCAGCCCCACCCGCTTGCCCTCCAGACAGGAAAAATTGGATTCCTTGAGCACATCGATGCCTGTCTTGACAACAATTTCCCGGGATTGACAGGATGTAGAAACCAGGAGTACGAACAGAATTAGGAAACTCTTGATAAAATTTTTCATAACCGTAAGTTTATTTTTTTTTACCGTAATCTGCAGGTAATTTTTTGTGCACCAGCCAGGATGCAAAAATACCGGGCAGTGTACACAAACAGACAAACCAGAAGAACTTTTCGTATCCCATGGCTTCCTGTATGGCTCCCGCTGCCATCCCAGGCAACATCATGCCCAGGGCCATAAAGCCTGTCCCTATGGCATAATGTGATGTTTTATGCTCTCCGTCGGCCACATAGATCAGGAACAGCATGAAAGCCGTGAACCCAAAACCGTACCCCAGTTGCTCCATAGCAACGGAAGCAATGATCACCCAAATATTCTGCGGCAGAACCGAGGCCATGTACACATAGAGCAAATCGGGCAGATTGATGGCCAGCGCCATGGGCAGGATCCATTTCTTAAGGCCGCCGCGTGAAACAACAATCCCTCCGGCGATCCCTCCCAAAAGCAGTGATATCACGCCAATGGTGCCATACACCATCCCCACAGTGGCCGTTGGAAGGGCCAGCCCTCCGGCACCGGGGATGTCGAGCAGGAACGGAGAGGCTATTTTGACCAGCTGCGACTCACCCAGCCGGTAGGTCAGGATAAAGAAAAAAATGAGTCCCAGGTTCTTCTTTTTGAAGAAGGAACCGAAAGTAAGAAAGAAATCCCTGAACAGTCCCAAAGACGTGATGTTGTCCCTGGATTTGTCACTTGCAGGCCGTGGCAGGACAAAATTGTGATACAGGGCAAGTGCCAGGAAGATGGCAGCCAGCAGGTAAAAGGAAAGGCTCCAGGCCAGGGGTATGTTCCCTGCTGTAGAAGGAAATATTTTGCCTTCTTCCATCAATCCGGCGAACATGACCAGGATCCCCTGCCCGAAGATGGTGGCAAACCGGTAAAAAGTGTTCCTGATTCCTACAAAGAAAGATTGCTCCCCTTCTTTGAGCGCAAGCATATAAAATCCATCGGCAGCAATATCATGGGTGGCCGAGCTGAATGCAATAAGCCAGAAAAAAGCCAGTGTGGCCTTGACATAGAATGAGGCCGGAATGAAAAAGGCAACTCCGGCGAATCCAACCGCCACAAAGCTTTGCATTAGAATAATCCATAACCGTTTTGTCTTGATAAGATCCACAAACGGGCTCCACAGGGGTTTGATGACCCAGGGCAGGTACAGCCAGCTTGTATACAAGGCGATGTCTGTATTG
>MWDM01000039.1 GCA_002070565.1 Bacteroidetes bacterium ADurb.Bin139 | reverse complement strand
GCAGCTACAACCAGGATAGCACCGTCCATCTGGGCAGCACCGGTAACCATGTTCTTCACGTAGTCGGCGTGTCCCGGGCAGTCAACGTGTGCGTAGTGACGCGAAGCTGTCTGGTATTCAACGTGAGATGTATTGATGGTGATACCGCGTTCTTTTTCTTCAGGAGCGTTATCAATAGAATCGAATGAACGTATTTCAGACAGGCCCTTTTTTGCCAGTACCTGGGTAATGGCGGCTGTCAGCGTGGTTTTTCCATGGTCAACGTGACCAATGGTTCCAATGTTTACGTGGGGTTTATCCCTTTTGTAGGTTTCTTTTGCCATAACTTAATAATTTAATAACTCAATAATGTAAATTTGAGCCGGTGATGAGATTTGAACTCATGACCTCTTCCTTACCAAGGAAGCGCTCTACCCCTGAGCTACACTGGCTTTTTGGTACATATTGGAGCGGAAGACGAGGTTCGAACTCGCGACCCTCAGCTTGGAAGGCTGATGCTCTACCAACTGAGCTACTTCCGCATGGTGTGGGAGGGGCAGGATTCGAACCTACGTAGACGTGCGTCAGCAGATTTACAGTCTGCCCCAGTTGGCCACTTTGGTACCCTCCCTCAATAATTCATTTTGTCAAACAACAACCGAGCCGATAGAGGGATTCGAACCCACGACCTGCTGATTACAAATCAGCTGCTCTGACCAACTGAGCTACATCGGCAAAAACATCCCGGCATTTTGGAGCGGCAAAGATAAACCATTTCTACAAACTACCAAAAAAAAACAACAAAAAACTCGCGCTATTACAATGATTCCTAAGAACTACAACTTATCCGGCCAGGGTAATTATTGCCTGAAGGATGCTCTCTGTATCGTACCCGCATTCGTGGTACAGTTGCTTTGTCTTACCATGCTGTATAAAGCGGTCCGGGATCCCGAGCCCGGTTACCTTGCTAATAGCCTCATTGTGCCTTGCCATATAAGTGGACACAGTGCTGTGCAGTCCTCCAATCAGGCATCCGTCTTCCAGGGTGATGACTTTACTGAAATTACGGGATACATGTTCCAGGACTTCTTGGTCTATGGGTTTGAGAAAACGCATATCGTAATGTTGAACTGATATTCCTTTTTCAACGGCTTTTGCAACTGCGGCGGCTCCCATGATACCTGCAGCGCCCAGGCTTAGCAGCGCCACGTCTTTTCCCCGGGACAAGATCCGTGCCCTGCCTGGTTCAAGATATTGAAAAGGCCTTTTCCAATCCCTGATACCGGCACCTGTTCCCCTTGGGTAACGGATGCTGACGGCGGTGTATCTTTTATCCTGTGCCGAGTATAGCATGTTTCTCAGCTCCACTTCGTCCATGGGAGCGGCCACGATCAGACCCGGAATACAATTGAAATAAGCCAGGTCGTATGCCCCGTGATGGGTCACCCCGTCTTCGCCAACCAGTCCGCCCCGGTCAAGGCAGAAAACCACCTTCAGGTTCTGGATGGCCACATCGTGAATCACCGAGTCGTATCCCCTTTGCATGAAACTGGAATAGATGTTGCAATAAGGCAGGTAACCGGCAGCGGCAAGGCCCGCTGAAAAGGTGACAGCATGTTGCTCGGCAATCCCTACGTCAAAACACCTGTGGGGCATTTCTTCCATCATAAGATTCATGGAACATCCGCTGGGCATGGCCGGGGTGATGCCTACAATGTCGGGGTTGGAGCGGGCTAACTCCAGCAGGGTATGGCCGAAGACGTCCTGAAACCTGGTCTTTTTAGGGATGTCCGGATCATCATCGGTAAGTCTGTGCCCTGTTTCTGCATCAAAAAGTCCCGGAGCATGCCAGGTGGGTTGGTCGTTCTCTGCCGGGGCGTATCCTTTTCCCTTAACAGTAAGAACGTGCAGTAAACGTGGTTCCTTAAGACTTCTGAGCCGTTTGAATGTGTTTACCAGCTGGATTACGTCATGCCCGTCAACAGGACCAAAATACCGGATGCCCAGAGGCTGGAACAACGTGCTGTTCTTTACCACAAGACGCTTTCCGGCTTTGACCAGATTCTGTACCGCATTGCGTATGGTTCCCGAACCCAAAGCCTTCCAGGTTTTCATCTTTAACCTGTTATAATGGACAGAGGTCGTCAATTTTAGGAGTGAGTTGTGCAATCCGCCCACATTCGGCTCAATGGACATCTTGTTGTCATTGAGTACAATAAGGAGATCTGCATTACTTCCTCCGGTATTGTTCAATCCTTCGTACGCCAGTCCGGCAGTCATAGAGCCATCCCCGATTACGGCCACCGTTTTTTCATGGCTTTTACGCATGGCCGCGGCTGTAGCAAAGCCAAGTGCTGCCGATATGGAAGTGGAAGAATGTCCGGTGCCGAATGCGTCATAAGGGCTTTCGTCCCTCTTGGGGAATCCGCTCAACCCATTGTAACAGCGGTTTTTCAGAAACTCCTTACGACGTCCCGTAAGGATCTTATGTGTATAAGCCTGGTGGCCAACATCCCAGATAATCTTGTCTTTAGGTGCATCGTATACATAGTGAAGGGCCACGGTAAGTTCTACCGTGCCCAGGCTGGCTCCCAGGTGACCGGGATTGCGTGAACAGCATTCGGTAATATATTTCCTGATTTCTGCGCACAGTCGAGGCAATTCTTCCGGTTTTAGCTTCTTCAGGTCTTCCGGGCTGTTAATGTGTTCCATCAGATTATCCATGATATGATCAGTCCCTTATTATGGTCTGTTCCCTGTCGGGTCCCAGAGAAATGATCTTAACGGGAACCCCTGTAGCTTCTTCTATAAACCGGATATAGGCCATTAGTTGGTAAGGCAATTCTTCTTCTTTCCGGATGGCAGAAAGATTCTTACCCCAACCCCTGAATTCTCTGTAAACGGGGGTGATTGGCGTATGTGTATCAAAAGGGACACAGCCGATTTCCTTTCCGTCAATAATATAAGATGTGGCAATTTTAACGGTGTCAAATGCGTCCAGGACATCGGCTTTCATCATGATCAGATCTGTCACCCCGTTTAGGGTCACAGCGTATTTCAACGCCACCAGGTCCAGCCATCCAGTACGCCTGGGTCTCCCGGTTGTAGCCCCGAATTCTTTGCCCTGCTCCCGGAGCATTTCGCCTGTCTTGTCATGGAGTTCGGTGGGAAAAGGTCCGCTTCCCACACGGGTACAGTAAGCTTTGAATATTCCATAAACCCTGCCTACCCTGGTAGGAGGAAAACCCAGCCCGGTGCAGGCTCCGGCGCAGGTGGTAGAAGACGATGTCACATAGGGATACGATCCAAAGTCAATATCCAGAAGGGTTCCCTGCGCGCCCTCTGCCAGGACCCGTTTGTTTTCCCTCAGACAATCGGCCAGGTAATATTCTGCATCAATCAGGGGAAACCGCTTCATGTATTCAATGGCCCCGAGCCAATTTTCTTCCCCCTGGTCTGCATCGTATGCATAGTCGAATTGCCTTAGAAAAACAATATGCTTTGATTTTAACGCCAGGAAGCGATCCCGGAAATCATGTGCAATAATGTCTCCCACGCGGATGCCGTTCCGGCCTGTTTTATCCATGTAGGCGGGGCTGATGCCCTTAAGGGTAGAACCTATCCGGGAGGCCCCCTTTGAGTGCTCGCTGGCTGCATCTATGATACGATGCGTGGGAAGGATCAAATGTGCCTTTTTGGAAATCATCAGGCGATCCCTGACCGGGATCCCCAGGGCTTCCAGGGAACGGCATTCTTCTGCGAATATCACAGGATCAATCACAACACCGTTACCTATTATATTCATGGTATTGTTGCGAAAAATCCCGGCCGGCACAGAATGAAGGACAAAGGAAGTCCCATCAAAATGCAGGGAGTGCCCGGCATTGGGCCCTCCCTGGAACCGGGCGATTACCGGATATCGTTGCGCCAAATAATCAACAATCTTGCCTTTACCTTCATCACCCCACTGAAGCCCTAAAACAACATCAACGTTCATAATCAATTTTTACAAAACAGAAAAGCATAACAACGCAAAAATACGACAAATTTTGCAGACTTGACTAATTATCCTATCTTAGACTTTCTTTTTTCAAAGGCAGGCATAATTTATCTAAAACCATACTATGAATAAAGTAAATATCTTACTGAAGGACAGGGCCCTTGTGCGCTGGAGCATGCTCATCCTTTTGGCATCCATGATGTTTTTCGCCTACATGTTCGTAGACGTACTTTCCCCCTTGAAAAGCATGCTGGAAACCACGCGCGGATGGACTTCCGAAAATTTTGGCACTGTCACCGGTTCAGAATATTTTCTGAACGTTTTTGCCCTGTTCCTGATCTTTGCAGGGATCATACTGGATAAAATGGGCGTCCGCTTTACGGCCATTTTGTCTGCACTTGTCATGCTTGCAGGAGCCGCTATCAAATACTATGCCCTTACCGATGCTTTTATAGGCTCGGGGCTGGAAACATGGCTCAATTCCTGGTGGGTTTCCCTGCCTGCTTCGGCAAAGCTCGCCTCGTTGGGATTTATGATCTTCGGATGCGGTGTGGAAATGGCCGGGGTAACCGTTTCAAAAGGTATCGTAAAGTGGTTCAAGGGAAAAGAACTGGCTCTGGCCATGGGGGTAGAGATGGCCATAGCCCGTCTTGGTGTTTTTGCCGTTTTCAGGATATCGCCGCGGATTGCCGAAAGTACCGCCAACGTGAGCACACCTGTCCTGTTGTGCATGATCCTGCTTATTATAGGCTTGCTGGCATTTACTGTGTATTTTTTCTTTGACAGGAACCTGGAAAAACAAATGGGCGAGTCGGGCGAAGAACCGGAAGAAGAATTCAAGGTCAGCGACCTGGGAAAACTCTTCACAAGCAAGGCTTTTTTGCTTGTTTCAGGCTTATGCGTACTGTATTATTCTGCCATTTTCCCGTTCCAGAAATTTGCCGCCAATATGCTTGAATGCCGCCTGCAGATCTCTGCCACAGACGCTAGTGATATTTTTTCATGGTTTCCCATAGGGGCCATGCTTCTGACCCCGCTTTTGGGAGCATACCTTGACAACAAGGGAAAGGGAGCCAGCATGCTCATCATCGGAGCTGTGCTCATGTGCCTGTGTCACCTGACATTTGCCCTGGTTCCCGAGGCATATTTCACCCGTGGTGTTGCCTATACGGCCATTATAATATTAGGTATCAGTTTTTCTCTTGTGCCGGCAGCCCTGTGGCCCTCGGTGCCCAAACTGGTTGCCAACCGCTACCTTGGTTCTGCCTACTCGGTCATATTCTGGATCCAGAACATGGGTCTCTGGGCACTCCCCCTGCTGGTGGGAACTGTCCTGGACCGTACAAACCGGGGAGTGACCAATCCCCTGGATTACGATTACACGGTGCCCATGCTCATCTTTGCTTCCCTTGGAGTGCTTGCCTTTATCCTGGGCTTATGGCTCAAGGCCGAGGACCGCGCCAAGGGTTACGGTCTGGAATTACCCAACATCACCAAAAAAATCAAGAAATAATGAATAAGGTTATTAAGTTGCTCAGGGATTCAAAGTGGGCGCGCTGGGCCGTCCTGTTGTGCCTTTCGCTTGTCATGTACGCCTCCTATTTTTTTGACGACCAGTTTACCACCATAAGCCATATCTTCAAGAATCCCGCTATACTTGATCTGGCCTGGACTTCCGGAGATTACGGCATGTACGGGGGAGCCTACTCGTTGCTCTGCGTATGGGGAGGACTAATAATTTGCGGCATGTTGCTTGACAAATGGGGAGTACGCGTGACCGGGACACTGTTTGTCCTGCTGATGGTAGGCGGAGCTGTCGTGGTGATGTACGGCATCTCGTCTTCTTTCAACGATAGCGGGCTGTACCGCCTTATGGCACGTGCTTTTGCAAAACCCTCACTAACCATGGCTTATGCCGGATGTGCGGTTTTCGGGCTGGGAAGTGAAATTGCAGGAGTAGCTGTTACAAGATCCATTGCAAAGTGGTTCCGTGGCAAGGAAATGGCCCTGGCTATGGGTTTGCAGCTGGCCCTGGCCCGCCTGGGAACGGCAACGGCTCTGATTGTAGTACCCAGGATCGTAACGCTGAACGACATTCACATTCCTTTTTCAGAAACGAGCAAGCCGGCACTGGTAGGATTCATACTCCTTCTGTGCGGCATGATCGTTTGGGGAATCTTTCTGGCCTTTGATAAGAAACTGGACACCCAGACAGCTGAAGAAGCCCTGAGAAATGCTCAACCGGTAGCTAAAGAAGACAAATTTAAATTTTCAGACATATTTAAAATCCTGGGGAACAAGCATTATATCCTGATTTCCCTGCTCTGCGTATTTTTTTATGCCTGTATCATTTCTTTCCGTCGCTTTGCCACTTCAATCATCATACCGCGTTTTGAAATAGAAGGCGATGTCGCCTCCCTTATGGTGGCTCTTATACCTTTCACCACTATGGTTTTCACCCCGATTTTCGGATCGCTGGTTGACATCCGGGGCAAGGCTACCAGGTGGATGATCCTGGGTTCCTTTCTGGTACTGGTGTCGCATTTGATCATAGCGTTTGCTCCGGGCATCCCTGTGTTCGGATACATTGGCATAGCCATACTGGGCGTGGGATATTCCCTGGTGCCGGCTGCCATGTGGCCTTCCGTGCCCAAGATCATACCGGAAAAGAACCTGGGTACGGCCTACTCGCTCATCTACTGGATCCAGAATATGGGCATGTTGCTGGTTCCCATCTTTGTGGGACAGATCATAGAAAAGAATATTGACAATCAGATCCGTGCCGCCGTTCATGCCGAGTACCTTTTCATAGGCCTGGCCCTGGCAGCCATAGCCGTATCGCTCATATTAAGCCGCTCTTCAGATTCAAATCCGCATTTGCAGCTGGATGTACCCAATAAAGCACGCAAAACTAAATAAAGTACATTTTAATGTTGCTGCGGCCGCCTTAAGCGAACAATTGCAGCCCCGGCACAAAAGAAAAAAGCCCTCCTTTTTTGTGATGATCAGAAAGGCAGGTCATCAACGTCCGGCTGATCAAAATCCGGAGCTACGTCGCTGACTGGTTGCTGGTTTTGCCAGGGAGACTGACCCGCGTTTCTGGAAGGTACAGGCTGGGAGGGGGCAGAGGCAGCGCTATCGCTTTTTCTGCCCAGCAATTGCATGACATCGGCCACAATTTCCGTGGTGTATTTTTTTTGTCCGGATTGATCTTCCCAGCTTCTGCTACGGATCTTGCCCTCAATATAGATTTGGGAACCTTTCCGGACAAACCGCTCGGCAATATCGGCCAGTCCCCGCCACAATACCACGTTGTGCCACTCTGTCTGCTCTTTGGTTTCTCCACTCCGGTCCTTATACCTTTCGGTCGTAGCCAGGGTAAGGGTGGTTACGGACACCCCGCTTTCCAGGTGACGCACTTCCGGATCCTTTCCCACATTTCCTATTAACATTACTTTATTCAACATAGTATTTTATTTTTTGGTTTTATACCCTGTAAAGTTACAATCTTTTTTATAAATCCAGCAGCCTGCGCATAGCCCTGCGATCCGGCTCAAGCCCCGTTAAAATGGCAAAACCTTCAACTGCCTGGTGATATAGCCAGTGATGTCCGCCCAGATAACGTGCGCCCGCACTGACGGCTGTCCTTTGCAGCGGGGCCATGGTGTAGGAGGCATCCAGGATCGTATGTTTGCAGGAAAGACCTGCAACGGTTCTTCCAAGCCCTTCCTGCGGGATGGTGTTGACCACAAGGGTACACTTTTCGAGCAGGGAAGGGACATCCTCTAAAGAAAATAATCCGGGCCCGGGTGTCCTGTTTGCGACAAACACCGTGGCACCGGCCTGTTCCAGTCCCCGGGCGGCGGCACGGCCGGCACCTCCGGCTCCTATGACCAGGGCATTGTTTCCGGCCGGGTCCGCTCCTGCTTCCATGAAACTGTTCACAACACCGGCAATATCTGTATTCCAGGCAGTCCATATACCCTTTCTCCTGGTTAAAAGGTTGGTGGCATTGATTTGCTGAACGGCAGGAACAAGTTTGTCAGCCATTTTCAAAAAATCCGTTTTGAAGGGCATGGTTACATTGAAACCCGTGATATTCAGTTCTTGAATGCGTTGCCATCCCTTTTGTGCATCGGACGTTTCAATAGCCCGATACATATCCCCGGATAATTTTGGGTAAGCAGCCTTGAAGAGCCGGGGGCTAAGGCTTGATTTTACCGGATATCCTATGATGGCAAAAGGTCCCATTTTATTGATTGCGCTGCCTGAGCGCTTCAAAGCAAAGAATGGCCGTTGCTGACGATACGTTCAGGGAATCTATGATCCCCTTCATGGGTATCTTGATCTGATGATTGGCTTTTTCCCTCCAGAAAGGACTCAAACCATTGCTTTCAGATCCCAGTACCAGCGCGGTGGGTTTCGTATAATCGCATTCGTTGTACCATGCCGTGGCCTGGCACGTGGCAGCTACCACCTGGATACCCCGTCCTGTGAGCCACTGATAAGCTTCCTCTGAAGAACTGGGCAGGGTAGGAACACTGAATACGCAACCCAGGGAAGCCCTGATGGTGTTGGGATTATAAAGGTCTGTCAGCGGATCGCAGATCAAAACAGCACCTGTGCCCGACGCATCGGCTGTACGCAGTATGGCTCCCAGGTTGCCTGGTTTTTCAACCGATTCCAGCACGATGACAAGGGCAGGGTCCTGCAGCCGCACATTGGCTGGTTTAATGTCTTTAGCATACATGACTGCCAGAACCCCTTCTGTGGTACCACGGTAAGCAAGTTTTCCGTACAGAACGGAATCAATTTCTTCTGCCATCCGGGTCTTTTCCCTGAACCAGGGCTCTTTTTCCTTGTCCCGAAAAATGTCGGGACACAGATACAGCTCTTTAATCGCAAACCCGCTTTTGAGTGCTATCTCCAGCTCCCTGACCCCTTCAACAACAAACAATCCTGTTTCACGCCGCAAACGCGATTTTTCCATTAACAGCCGTAGCTGTTTGATTTTAGGATTATTGGAAGAAGTTATCATGGTGCTTTATTCGGGGCGCATTTGCGGGAAAAAAAGCACATCCTGTATGCTTGGCGAATTGGTCATCAGCATGCAAAGACGGTCAATCCCGATTCCCATACCCGCGGCAGGTGGCATGCCAAATTCAAGGGCCCTGATGAAATCCATATCTATGAACATGGCTTCATCATCACCCTTTTCCTTGAGCCTGAGTTGCTCTTTGAAGCGCTCCAGCTGGTCCAGCGGATCGTTCAGTTCGGAATAGGCGTTGGCCAGCTCTTTTCCGTTGACAAACAGTTCAAAACGTTCTGTCAGGTGGGGATGTTCACGGTGTTTTTTTGTCAGGGGCGAGGTAGCGGTTGGGTAATCCATGATGAAGGTGGGTTGGATCAGGTGTTTTTCGCAGTATTCCCCAAAAAGGGCATCTATCAGTTTTCCCTTGCCCATGGACGGGGTTACCGGGACCTTCAGCTCCCTGCAGGTACTGCGCAAGGTATCCTCTTCCATATTGGTAACATCCACGCCGGTATATTGTTTGATGGCATCTATCATGGAAAAACGCCTGAAGGGCCTTTTCCAGTCAATGATCTTATCGCCGTAGGGTACGAGCGTGGTGCCGTGAAGCTCAATGGCCACCTTTTCTGCCAGTTCTTCCGTGAATTCCATCATCCACAGGTAATCCTTGTAGGCCACGTAGATTTCCAGCACGGTGAACTCCGGGTTGTGTGTGCGGTCCATGCCTTCATTCCTGAAATCCCTGGAAAACTCATAAACACCGGAGAATCCTCCCACAATAAGTTTTTTCAGATATAATTCATTGGCAATCCGCAAATACAGCGGTATGTCCAGGGCATTGTGATGTGTGACAAAGGGACGGGCGTTGGCACCTCCTGGGATGGGTTGCAGTATGGGCGTCTCCACTTCCAGGTAACCCCGGCTGTTAAATAATTCACGCATGGTATTGACCATTTTTGTCCGTTTGACGAAAGTTTCCCTTACGTGGGGATTGACTATCAGGTCAACATAGCGCATACGGTAACGCTGCTCGGGATTGGTGAAGGCGTCGTACACCTGGCCGTCTTTCTCCTTTATTATTGGCAAAACACGAAGGGATTTGCTTAACAGAACGAGCTCCCTTGCATGCACCGAAATTTCACCGGTCTGTGTGATAAAGGCAAATCCTTTAATTCCTACTATATCTCCTATGTCCAGGAGTTTTTTGAAAACAGTGTTGTATAGTGTTTTGTCTTCTGAAGGACACAGTTCATCCCTTTTTACATAGACCTGGATCCGTTCGGTGTGGTCCTGGATAACCATAAAGGACGCGGCTCCCATAATCCTCCTGCTCATGATCCTGCCGGCCAGGGTTACCTGTTTGAAGTTTCCGGTTTCGGGATTGTATCCCTTAAGGATTTCAACGGCTGTTGTATCTACCGGATAGGCTTGGGCAGGATACGGGTTTATCCCCAGGTTTTTAAGCTCTTTCAAAGCATCGCGACGGATCTGCTCCTGTTCGCTGATATATGGATTCTCCATTTCTTAAGGTTTTGTAATCCACAAAAATAAGAAATTTTAGAGGGATAGGATTATATTTTTTACCTTTGCATGATAATTATGGCGTTAGAAAAAAAGTGGATCGTTAAAGAACCGGGCAATCCTGCCCTGGTAAGACAACTGGTTGCTGAGCTCGGGGTAGACCCTGCTTTAGCAAACCTGCTGGTTCAGAGAAATATAAAGGATTTTGCCCAGGCAAAATCCTTTTTTCGGCCCCAGCTGGAAGACCTACACGATCCGTACCTTATGAAAGACATGGACAAGGCGGTCAAACGACTTGACAGGGCTATCCGTGAAAGTGAAAAGATCCTGGTTTATGGCGACTACGATGTGGATGGGACTACAGCCGTTGCCCTTGTATATTCTTTTTTACGCAAGGAAACACCCATGGTATCTTACTACATTCCTGACCGTTACACAGAAGGGTATGGAATTTCACAACTTGGCATTGATACGGCCGCAGACGAAGGCTGCACCCTGATCATAGCCCTGGACTGCGGGATCAAGGCCAATGACAAGGTAGAATATGCCAGAAAAAAAGGCATAGATTTCATCATTTGCGACCACCACCTGCCGGCAGAAGAATTGCCCCTCGCAGTGGCCGTACTGGACCCCAAAAGAAATGACTGCCACTACCCCTATAATGAGTTGAGCGGCTGCGGGGTGGGATTCAAGTTGATGCAGGCTTTTTGCATGAGCAGGAATATTCCGCTGACCGAACTCTATCCCTTTCTGGATCTGGTGGTGGTAAGCATTGCCTCGGACCTGGTTTCCATAACGGGGGAAAACCGCATCCTGGCCCATTACGGACTCAAGCAGCTCAACGAATCGCCCCGTAAAGGATTGCTCTCGATCATCAAGCTTGCAGGTTTGGAAAAGCACCAGATCTCGGTGGACGATATCGTATTTAAGATAGGCCCCCGCATCAATGCCGCCGGACGTATGGAGTCCGGGAAAATGGCGGTGGATCTGCTAATTTCCCGCACAGATGACGATGCTTCACAAATTGGTCATACCATAAACGACCACAATGATGACCGCAAGAACATAGACCGTAAAATCACCAAAGAAGCCCTGGCCATGGTCAGGGATATGCCCGGCCTGGAGAATAAGAAGTCCACGGTGGTATATAATCCCCGGTGGCATAAGGGAGTGGTTGGCATTGTGGCTTCACGGCTGGTGGAAAATTATTACCGGCCCACGATCGTACTTACCAAGTCCAACGGATTCATAACCGGCTCGGCCAGGAGCATACCCGGATTTGATCTGTACGAAGCCATTGAAAGCTGCAGTGACCTGCTCGAAAACTTTGGCGGCCATATGTATGCAGCCGGTCTGACTATGAGTGAAAAACATTACACAGAATTCTGCCAGCGGTTTGAAGCCATTGTTGCCGAGAAAGTCACAGACCAGATGCTTACTCCCATGGAAAACATAGACACCTATCTTGATTTTAAGCAGATAACCCCAAAATTTTTCCGTCTTTTGAAGCAGTTCCAGCCATTTGGACCGGGCAACCTGTCTCCGGTTTTTGTGACAGAAAATGTATACGATAACGGTAACGGGCGCCTTGTCGGATCGGATTCAGGCCACCTGAAACTGGAACTGATCCAGGAGGACGAACCGTACCGCCCCATATCGGCTATTGCCTTCAACCAAAGTGAACACTTTGAGCATATGCACAATGGAAATCCTGTGGATATCTGTTATTCGGTAGCCGAAAATTATTACCGGGGCATAGCCAACATCCAGCTGCGCATCAAAGACATCAAGGCACGTGAGGTTATTGTCTAAGGAACGATCCTGTCATGAGCCTTATCATACCATTTTTTCCTGGACAGGTAAAGAATTTCTATATTGCCGCACTTTGCCAGGGGCCATCGCAAGGGATCGCGTGAAATCCTTTCCAGGATCGTAGATAGGGGCGTATCAATGAAAACCACATGACCGCTGGTTTTCATAAATTCCATATTATCAAAGAAACAGGGGGTGCCTCCCCCGCAGGCAACAATCTGAAGGGGTTCTCCTTCCTGATGCCATCTTTCCACAATGCGGTGCAGGGTATCCCTTTCAGCCAATCTGAAAGCTTCTTCTCCCTTTTCTGTGATATATTGCCAGGACGGCATGCCGCTTAGGGCCCAAAGTTCCCGGTCCAGATCCACAAACCGCATTCCTTTACGCGTGGCATCTGCTGCTCCCAGGGTACTTTTTCCCGAGGCCATGAAACCTATGTAAAATATCAGTCCCATTGCGGGTTATCACAGAAGTGTCATCTGGTAGGCATCTTCATCATCAAGGGCTACGGACGGTTTTTTTTCTGTATCGGGGGCCGGGATGTTTTCTCCTGCAGTAACGGGGCCTTCCAGTTCAAAGTCCAGGCTGTCATCGCCCTCTTCAACGGGCCCTTCCCCGCCAGGAAGGGGTTCACAGAATTCAATTTTTTCTACCTGGAAGGTGGTGATCCTTTTTCCCTTGGCCCGGTAACTTTTATCCCCTATGAATTCCGCTACATCGATGATCAGGGGGTCTCTTTTGGCATGCTTTCCTCCGAATGTAACTTTTATCACCGGAAATTCTTCCTGTGAAATTGCCACCAGGTAAGAACCGGCACCGTCACCAATGAATGACTGAATACTATTTTCGGAGGGTTCAAATCTAAAACGCTTTATATAGTAGGATCCGGCGTCACCATCATAATAGGCCGCACTGAAAATCTTTTCCGGATCCATTTTTTCTATGGTCAGGATCTCTTCCTGATAGCGGTTGCTCAGATCAAAATTGGTGGTAATGAACGTTCCGTTCCTGTTTATGGCAAGCAGGCTGTCGTCTGCCAGAAATTCACCCAGGAAAAGGCCCCGGCCCTGATCGTTCAGACGCTGGATATCCTTGTCAAACCAAATTTCTTTTCCGCCCATGGTGGCCACTCCTTTTTCTTTGAGTGTGATTTTTTGGACAGGGTGGCGGCTCAGGATGTTCCCGCGGCTGTTCCGCCCCTTGATGGCCAGATCAAGAAAGGAAAACTCAAAGATCAGTTTTTTAAGTTTGGGACGGGCTTTCAGATATACTTTGATGGTTTCTGCCTCTCCGTTGGGATTGACTGACAACCATAATACCTGTGAACCCGGAGTGCCCAGGGTCAGGTTATAGTCTCTGTCCCGTGAATAACTGTTAAGCTGGAAACGCTTTACATACGCTTTCCCGTTTTTCCCGTCCCGGAAAGCGGCATTATAAACCGTGCGGTTGTCTTTCTTCCGGTATATGCCGGCGTATATGATATCTTTACCCACATAGAGTTTATCGGCAACTTTCCTGATGGAGTAAGTGCCGTCTTTGAGAAATACAAGCACTTCGTCCAGACTGGAACAATCGCAGACATATTCTGCCTTGTCATCCTTTTTCATATCCGTTCCTACAAATCCCGAGTCCCTGCTTACGTATAGCTTGCAGTTAGCCAGGATAACGTTGGAAGCTTCAATTGTCTGGAAACTGGTGATCTCTGTCTTCCTGGGGAAGCGGCTTCCGTATTTTTTCTTTAATCCCTCATAGTACTCTATGGCATAGGCAGTAAGGTGTTCCAGGTTGTGCCTTATCTGCTGCATTTCCTTGTCCAGGGATTTAATGTGTTCGTCGGCCTTTTTGATATCAAAGCGCGATATTTTCCGGACCGGTTTTTCTACCAGTTTTTCGATCTCCCCAAATACCACAGGACGACGCAGGCGATCCTGGTAACGCCGCATCTCGCCCTCTATATCCTTAAGCTGGCCTTCCCATGTACGGGCATTGTTTTCCAAAATCCGGAACACCTTTTCTTCAAAAAATATTTTCTCAAGGGAAGAGAAGTGCCAGTTTTCTTCCAGCTCCTTCAGGCGGATCTCCAGCTCTGTCCTGAGTAAATCACGGGTCCTGTCTGTACTGTAAGCCAGCATATTCTCAACACTGGTCACAAAAGGTTTCCCATCCATGATCACGCATGCATCGGGTGAAATGGTCATTTCACATTTGGTGAAGGCATAGAGGGCATCAATTGTTTTGTCGGGAGATACATCGTTGGCCAGGTGTATCAGTATCTCTACCTGTTCTGCCGTATTATCATCTATTTTCCGGATTTTGATCTTGCCTTTATCGTTGGCCGCAATAATGGAACGGATCAGTGTGTCTGTATTTTGTCCGTATGGTATTTCCTTGATTATCAAAGTTCTTTTATCTGCTTTGATAATCCTTGCCCTTACCTTAACCCGGCTTGCTCCAAACCCGCCGTTGTAGCTGCTGCAATCGACAAGTCCCCCGGTGATGAAATCCGGATACAGGGTATACGGTTCCCCTTTGAGGTGGGCAATGGAAGCGTCAATCAGCTCATTGAAATTATGGGGAAGGATTTTTGTAGCCAGTCCTACGGCTATCCCTTCGGCTCCCTGGGCGAGCAACAAAGGAAATTTGACCGGAAGGGCTGCCGGTTCCTGGTTCCTGCCATCGTAGGAAGGTTCCCATACGGTTGTTTTGGGATTAAAAACAACATCCAGCGCAAATTTGCTCAGGCGGGCCTCGATATAACGGGGCGCTGCCGCAGAATCCCCGGTGAGTATGTTTCCCCAGTTTCCCTGGGTGTCTATGAGCAAATCTTTCTGTCCCAGCTGGACCAGGGCGTCCCCTATGGAAGCGTCGCCGTGGGGGTGGAATTGCATGGTATGGCCTATGATATTGGCCACTTTGTTGTAACGGCCGTCTTCCATTCTTTTCATAGAATGAAGTAGCCGGCGCTGCACCGGTTTCAGACCGTCGGTCAGGTGCGGAACAGCCCTTTCCAGTATGACATAGGAAGCGTATTCAAGGTACCAGTCCTTGAACATGCCGGTAAGCCTGTATTTCTTGTCTTGTTCTTCACCCAGGATACGTAAATACTTGAGTTGGTCTTCACTCATCATGGCCTAATCTCCCACCATTCTTAAATTGTTGACAATGAACTCCCTTCTTTCCGGTGTGTTGTCTCCCATATAGAACCTGAGCAGCTCGGGGAGCCTGTCATCCTTATCCAGCCGTACGATGTCCAGGCGGATATTCTCGCCAATAAATCCCTTGAACTCATCGGGTGAGATTTCGCCCAATCCCTTGAACCTTGTGATCTCGGGGTCCGGGCCGAGATCCCGCAGCGCTTTTTCTTTTTCCGTTTCGGAATAGCAATAACGTGTCTCTTTCTTGTTCCTGACCCTGAAAAGGGGTGTCTGCAGGATATAAATGTGGCCGTGCCTTACCAGTTCCGGGAAAAATTGAAGGAAAAAACTCAGCAGCAACATTCTGATGTGCATGCCGTCCGGGTCGGCGTCGGTGGCTATTATAATCTTGTTGTATCGCAGGTTGTCCAAATCGTCCTCAATGTTCAATGCGGCTTGCAGCAGGTTGAATTCTTCGTTGGTATACACCACCTGCTTGGACAGACCAAAGGTGTTCTCCGGTTTTCCCCTCAGGCTGAAAACGGCCTGTATGTTCGGATCCCTGCTTTTGGTAATGGACCCGCTCGCCGAATCGCCTTCTGTGATAAAGAGCATGGTTTGCCCGGCCAGTTCGTGCTTGTCGGTTAAGTGGATACGGCAGTCGCGCAGTTTCCGGTTGTGAAGGCTTATCTTTTTGGCATTTTCCTTTGCTTTTTTCCGGACAAGCCCCACCGCTTTTCTTTCTTTCTCGTTCTCAATGATCTTTTTAAGCAGGATGTCGGCCGTTTCTGGATTCCTGTGCAGGTAATTGTCCAGATGTTCTTTTACAAAATCCCCTATGAAACTGCGGAGTGAAGGGCCGGCGTTGCTCATTTCCTTTGAATCAAGGATGGTTTTTGTCTGGTTGGCAAACCTGGGTTCGATAAGGCGGATGCTGACAGCCCCTACAATGGATTGCCGGATGTCCGAGGGCTCAAAATCCTTTTTGTAAAACTCCTTGATAGTTCTGGCCACTGCTTCCCGAAAAGCGGAAAGGTGGGTTCCGCCCTGGGAAGTGTTCTGCCCGTTGGCAAAAGACATGATGCTTTCCCCGGTATCGTTGGAGTGGGTAATAACCATTTCTATGTCCTGTCCGGTAATGTGTATGGGCGGGTATAGCGTTTCTTCAGCCATGCTTTCGTTGACCAGGTCCAGCAGTCCGTTTTTGGAAACGAATTCGGTCCCGTTCAGCTGCATGCGCAAACCTTTGTTCAGATAAGCGTAATGACGCACCATCTCCCAGACAAAATCCAGATTAATGTGATAGCTGTTGAACAAAGCGGGATCGGGGGTGAATTCCACAAGTGTGCCGTCTTTCTGCCCGGTCTCCCTTTCGCCTTCTTCAAGCAGCAGTCCTTTGGAGAATTTTCCAAAACGGCTCTTCCCTTCCCTGAAAGACTCTATGTAAAACATGATGGAAGTGGCATTCACAGCTTTAAGGCCAACCCCGTTCAATCCCACGGCTTTCTGAAAGGATTTGTTGTCGTACTTGGCCCCGGTATTCATTTTATTGGCGGCTTCGATCACTTTTCCGAAAGGAATACCCCGTCCATAATCCCGGACCGAGATGACATTGTCTGCGATCGTGACCGCGATCACCTTTCCGTAACCCATGGCATATTCGTCAACCGAGTTGTCAATGACTTCCTTGATCAGTATATAAAGACCATCGTCGGGAGTGCTTCCGTCACCCAGTTTTCCAATGTACATCCCGGGCCTGAGGCGGATATGCTCATTCCACTCAAGTGTCTGGAAATTATCTTCTGTGTAGGTTGTTATAGGGTTGGTCATACGGGGCACAAATATATAAAAATGGTTGAAATAGATTAATAAATCATTACATTTGCGGTTTGCACAAAGAACGTAAAAATCTTTAAAACGGCCATGAAAGGTAGTATTTCACAAATAATCGGACCCGTTGTAGACGTGGAGTTCTCCTTTCCGGGAACAGACAGCCTGCAATTGCCTTCTATAAGTCATGCACTGGAAGTGCAACGGACAGATGGCAAGACGCTCGTCCTGGAAGTGCAACAGCACCTGGGAGACAGTACAGTCCGGACGGTTGCCATGGATTCTACCGACGGACTTTCCCGGGGCATGGACGTGACAACCACAGGTGGTCCTATCACCATGCCCGTTGGTGAACAGGTCAGGGGTCGCCTTTTGAATGTCATTGGCCAGACTATTGACGGACTCAGGCCGCTGAGTAAAGAGGCCGGTGCCTCCCCCATACACAAGGCTCCTCCCAAATTCGAAGATCTGACCACATCCAGTGAAGTGCTCTTTACAGGCATTAAGGTCATAGACCTGCTGGAGCCCTATCTGAAAGGGGGGAAAATCGGCCTTTTTGGCGGTGCCGGGGTTGGCAAGACGGTCATCATCATGGAACTGATCAACAACATAGCCAAGAAACACAGCGGCTACTCAGTCTTTGCCGGCGTTGGAGAGCGCACCAGGGAAGGGAACGATCTGCTGCGGGAAATGATCCAGTCCGGAGTCATCCGTTACGGAGATGCTTTCCTGGAAAGCATGAAAAAAGGAGCATGGGACTTGTCCAAAGTAGATTACGATGAACTGGCCAAATCGCAGGCCACCCTTGTTTTCGGGCAAATGAACGAGCCTCCCGGCGCCAGGGCATCGGTGGCCCTGAGCGGCCTGACCATAGCAGAGGCCATTCGTGATGAAGACAATCAGGTACGCGATATATTACTATTCATAGACAATATATTCCGTTTCACACAGGCTGGTTCAGAAGTGTCGGCTTTGCTAGGCAGGATGCCTTCAGCAGTGGGGTATCAACCCACCCTGGCCACCGAGATGGGGGTCATGCAGGAGCGCATAGCT
>MWDM01000038.1 GCA_002070565.1 Bacteroidetes bacterium ADurb.Bin139 | reverse complement strand
AGCACGACAACCTTCCTTTATAAACCGGATCATTATGAAACAATCAGTCAAATACGTACTCACCGGTTTGTTGCTGTTCCTGCAGGTGTCCCTGTTTGGACAAAATGTGGTTGATCTGCGATTGAACGAATTGCTGATAACCAACACAGAGGATTATCAGGATGATTTCGGGGTTCACAGCGGTTGGTTTGAAATATTCAATACTGGGTACGGAACGGTGAATATTGGCGGATGCTATCTGAGCAACGATCCCGATAACCTGAAAAAATATCCCATTCCCCGTGGCGATGTGCTTACACAGATCAAACCCAGGCAGCATATTCTTTTCTGGGCTGACAATAAGCCATTCAGGGGTTCTTTCCATGTGAATTTTCTCCTCGAAGGATCTAAGGTTCTCATCCTTACCAGCGCTGACGGTAAAACCATACTGGATATGGTGACCTTACCTGACAGCCTGGAACCCAATCAATCCTACGGCCGGATAGTGGATGGGGAAGGCTCCTATGGACCCGGATCGGATAATACGGGCTGGGATATCCTGCCAAGGACTTCACCCAGCACCAATAACTATACACTGGATGGAGAATCCCGTGCAGAAATGATGAAAGAAACCGACCCCTATGGCTGGATCATGGCTATAATGGCCATGTCGGTGGTCTTTCTGGCACTTCTGATCTTAACTTTTGTTTTCAAGGGTACCGGGAAAATAGCCATTCGCTTAACCCAGAAAAAAGCCGATGCCTATCATAAAACACAAAAAGTTTCATTGGCAGACATTTCAGGAGAAACTTTCGCTGCAATAGCCATGGCCCTGCATCTCTATGCCAACGAGACCGAGGTGCACGACATAGAAACGACTATACTAACTATTGAGCAGGTCAGGAAGAACTACTCTCCCTGGAGTTCCAAATACCAGTCCATGAGAAGGATGCCCGAGTTAAGAAAAAGTTCAAACAGATAATACAACGCACTATGAAAGAATATAATTTGATCATCAACGGGAACAGCTACAGTGTGGTAATAAACGAACTGGAAGAGACACTGGCAGAAGTGGAAGTCAATGGTACACCATATCAGGTAAATATTGACAAACCATTTAAAAAAAGCACATCTGCTCCCGTGACCCGGGCTCCCCGTGTAGCAGCACCATCGGCTGCCAAAACCTCTCACAGTACAGGGAAGGCTGCGCCATCAGGCGGATCCTATACTGTGAATTCGCCGCTTCCCGGAGTAATCCTGGAGGTAAGTGTTAAGGAAAGAGATACGGTCAAATCAGGACAAAAGCTGATAGTCCTGGAAGCCATGAAAATGGAAAACAACATTGAAGCAGACCGTGATGGCGTTGTGGCATCTATCAAAGTGAATAAAGGGGATTCTGTTCTGGAGGGTGCTCCGTTGATAATTTTGAACTAACATGGATCAGATCATCAACAACCTGCAACAGTTCTGGGAATATACCGGATTTGCCAATGCCACCTATCAGCATATCCTGATGATATGTATAGGTATAGGTTTTATTGCTATGGGGATTTTCAAAGAATGGGAGCCCCTGTTGCTTGTACCCATAGGATTTGGAATGATCATAGGGAACATTCCGCTGTATCCGGGTTTTAGTGTTGGTATTTACGAAGAGGGATCTGTACTGAACATCCTCTATCATGGTGTGAAAAATGGCTGGTACCCGCCCCTCATTTTTCTGGGTATTGGGGCCATGACTGATTTTTCATCACTCATATCAAATCCTAAACTTTTATTGATAGGGGCAGCTGCTCAATTAGGCATTTTCGCCGCCTATTCTGCCGCCCTATTATTTGGATTTGAAGCCAATGCAGCAGGTGCCATCGGAATCATTGGCGGAGCCGATGGCCCTACAGCCATATTCCTGTCCTCAAGGCTTGCCCCGGACCTTCTTGGGGCGATTGCCGTTTCTGCCTATTCCTACATGGCTTTGGTACCCCTGATCCAACCTCCTATCATGCGCTTGCTCACTACAAAAAAGGAACGGATCATCCGGATGAAATCTCCCCGTGTTGTATCCAGGATGGAAAAAATTATTTTCCCCGTTGTTGGTTTATTACTGACTGCTTTTATTGTTCCCTCGGGCTTACCTCTTCTGGGGATGCTCTTTTTCGGGAACATTCTCAAAGAAAGCGGTGTTACCAGGCGACTTGCCGAAACAGCGCGCGGACCGCTGATAGACGTAGTAACCATTCTCATTGGCCTGACTGTAGGTTGTTCCACACAGGCCGACAAATTTCTGCAACTGGATTCGGTCCTGATATTTACACTGGGTGCTTTCTCTTTCATCATAGCTACGGCAGGAGGTGTTCTTTTTGTAAAAATACTCAATTTGTTCCTCAAACCGGGCAACAAAATCAATCCCCTGATAGGGAATGCGGGAGTATCTGCTGTTCCGGACTCTGCCCGTGTATCTGAGGTTGTAGGACTTACCTACGACAAGACAAACCACCTGCTTATGCACGCCATGGGACCCAATGTGGCCGGAGTCATAGGATCGGCAGTCGCAGCAGGGATCTTACTCGGTTTCTTATCTTAAATTATATATAAATAGACTGTTTCAACTATATGGAAAACAAACTGCAAGAACTAACCAACAAGCTTTATCAGGAAGGCCTGACCCGCGGCAGGGAAGAAGCAGATGCGATCATTGCCAAAGCCAAAGAGGAAGCCCAGGCTATCGTAAAAGAAGCCAAGAAGGAGGCAACCTGGATGGTTGACCGGGCAGAACAAGAGGCTGCCGAACATAAGGAACAGGTAGAGAGTGAGATCAAAATGGCCTCTCGTCACACCATCTCGGTATTGAAAAAGAAAATCCAGGACCTGGTAGTATTTAAGTCCCTGGAAGGTCCGACAAAGAAGGCCATGGAAGACGATGCCTTTGTCAAGGACCTGATAATAACCCTGGTCAAATCATTTAATCCGGAAGATGCCGGGGCCATGGACCTGGACGTGATATTGCCACAGTCCCGTAAAGAATCATTTACCGAATTCCTTAAATCCAGGATATCAGAAATGTTCAACAAGAACGTACATGTTACTTTCAGTGCCGACATGGAAAACGGATTTGTGATCGGGCCGGCCGGCGGAGGATACCAGATTCGCTTTTCGGATAAGGATTTCATGGCACTCTTCAATAAATACGTAAGTCCTGGCACACAGTCGCTGCTTTATGATGAATAATTACGAGTTCATTATTGCAGGATTGCCGCAGCTGGCTATGGATTTTCAATCGGGCAGTTTTGACCTTGAAGAACTGACAGACTCCCTGAGAGCCATGCTGGGTAAAAAGGATAACCGCTTACTTGACTGGCTGGACAGGGGCCTGAAAGCTAAGTATATGAATGTTCATTTTTACAGGGCAGTCCAACGTTGCAGCAATTCTTTCATACGGGATTATTTTTCCTTTGACCAGGAAATTCGAAACATCATAGCTGCCTACACTGCAAGGAGTTACGGGAGCGACCCCGGTGACCACCTGGTTGGGGACAACAACCTGACCAGGCAGCTGTTGCAAGCTAAGTCAGATGATTTTAAACTTGATTTCATCACAGAATATGCAACAGTCCTGAACAGGATCATGCAAGTGAAAGATCCCCTGGAAAGGGAACAGAAAATTGACTCTCTCCGGTGGGAAAAGGCATCGGAGTTATGCACATTTCATTATTTAGATATACATGTCATACTCGCTTTTTTTCTAAAAGCTTCCCTGGTTGCCCGCTGGGCCCGTCTGGACAAAGAAACCGGTACAAGGATGTTCAGGGAACTGGTAGATGAAGTAAAAGGCACATACAAAGCAATAAAGAATAATTATGCAAACACAAACCACCGGTAAAGTAAGGGGCATCATTGCCAATCTGGTTACCATTGAAGTTGACGGACCGGTTGCTCAAAACGAGATTTGTTACATTCATCTGGGAGATACGCGTTTAATGGCCGAAGTCATTAAAGTTGCCGGCAAAAATGCCCAGGCCCAGGTCTTTGAAAGTACACGCGGACTGCATGCAGGAGATCACGTGACTTTTGAAGGTCATTTGCTGGAAGTCACCCTGGGACCCGGGCTCTTGTCCAGCAACTACGACGGGTTGCAAAACAACCTGGCCACCATGGAAGGCGTATTCCTGAAAAGGGGAGAATACACAGAACCCATAAACAGGGAGAAAAAATGGGACTTTGAACCTATGGCGAAAAAGGGCGACACTGTAACAGCAGGTGACTGGCTGGGTCAGGTGATGGAGGGATGGATGGTGCACCGTATCATGGTCCCTTTTGTGATGACAGGCACTTATACCATTGAAAGGATGGCATCGGCAGGTTCTTACACTGTTGACCAGGTTATAGCCACACTAAAAGATGACCAAGGGAAAAATCACGAAGTAAGCATGGTTCAGAAATGGCCTGTAAAGCGTGCTATTACAGCTTACAAGGAAAAACCCAGACCTAACAGGGTAATGGAAACAGGTGTGCGGACCATCGACACCTTCAACCCCATAGCCGAGGGAGGAACCGGTTTTATCCCCGGCCCCTTTGGCAGTGGAAAGACCGTTTTACAGCATGCCCTGGCAAAACAAGCCGAGGCCGATATCATTGTCATGGCGGCCTGTGGTGAACGTGCCAACGAGGTGGTGGAAATATTCACCGAATTCCCCAGACTAATTGATGCCCGTACCAACCGTCACCTGATGGAACGCACAACCATCATATGCAACACCTCCAATATGCCGGTGGCAGCCCGGGAGGCATCTGTCTACACTGCCATTACGATTTGTGAATATTACAGGGCCATGGGACACCGCGCCCTGTTGCTGGCAGACTCTACTTCACGCTGGGCACAGGCACTGCGCGAAATGAGCAACCGTATGGAAGAATTGCCCGGACAGGATGCCTTCCCCATGGACCTGCCCGCCATAATCTCCAACTTTTATTCGCGCGCAGGGATTGTTAAACTGAACAACGGGCAGACAGGATCGGTCACCGTTATCGGAACCGTATCCCCTGCAGGGGGTAATCTCAAGGAACCGGTCACCGAATCGACTCAAAAAGCCACACGCTGTTTTTATGCCTTATCCCAGAACCGGGCAGACAGGAAGCGTTATCCGGCCATTGACCCAATGGACAGCTATTCCAAATATTTGGAATACCCAGAGATCATGTCCTATTATCAAGAAAAGGTGGGACCTGACTGGATAGGGAAAATATTGGAAGGTAAGAACTATGTCAGGCGCGGAAAGGAGGCATACGAACAGATCAACATCCTGGGAGACGATGGCGTGCCTCTGGATTATCACATCAGCTACTGGAAATCCGAGCTCATCGATTTCATCATCCTGCAACAGGATGCCTTTGACGATATTGACGCTTCCACCCCCATGGAGCGTCAGGTATACATGTATTCCAAGGTAATTGACGTATGCCGCATGCAGTTTTCATTTGAAGACTTTGAAGAATGCTCGGCTTTTTACAAAAAATTGATCAACCTGTTCCGGCAGATGAATTACCAGGAATTTCATTCCGATGAATTTAAACGCTATGAAACCGAAATTGAAGAACATCTGACCCAAAAGGTTCAGGCTTAATATACAAAGATATGGCACAAGCTTTTCAACGCATATATACCCGCCTGGAAGGTATAACCAAGGCTACCGTCGTTTTGAATGCCCAACGTGTGATGAACGATGAACTGGCAACCGTGGACGGAAGACTGGCCCAGGTAGTTAAGATCAACGGAGACCGTGTGACCTTGCAGGTCTTTGGAGGCACAGAAGGAATTGCGACCAATTCCGAAGTTGTTTTCTGGGGAGAAGCCCCCTCACTTAATGTGGGTGAGGAATTATCCGGCCGCTTTTTCAACGCATACGGGAAACCCTTAGACGGGGGTCCTGAAGTGCAGGGAGAGCACCGCGAAATTGGAGGTCCCTCTGTCAATCCCTATAAAAGAATGCAACCTTCTCAGCTTATACCTACCGGGATAGCCGGTATTGACCTGAATAACACACTGGTTTCCGGGCAAAAAATACCTTTTTTTGCAGACCCTGACCAACCTTACAACCCCGTTATGGCTACCGTTGCCCTTAGAGCCGATGTGGATAAGATCATCCTTGCCGGGATGGGACTGACCAACGATGATTACCTGTTCTTCCGCAAATCGTTTGAAAATGCCGGAAAGTTATCCAAGATCATCAGTTTTGTGAATACCACTGATGACCCCCCGGTAGAACGCCTGCTTATTCCCGATATGGCCTTGACGGCAGCTGAATACTTTGCCGTGGAAAAAAACGAGAAAGTATTGGTCCTGCTGACCGATATGACCCTTTATGCAGACGCGCTGAGTATTGTAAGCAACCGTATGGATCAGATACCCTCCAAGGATTCCATGCCCGGATCACTGTATTCGGACCTGGCAAAAATTTACGAAAAGGCCGTACAGCTTCCTTCAGGAGGCTCCATTACCATCATAGCAGTGACAACGCTCAGTGGCGGTGACATTACACACGCCATTCCCGACAATACAGGTTATATCACCGAAGGCCAGCTTTTCCTGCGGTACGATACCGATACGGGCAAGGTTATTGTTGACCCGTTCCGCTCTCTGTCACGTCTGAAACAGCTGGTGATCGGGAAACAGACCCGTGAAGATCACAACCAGGTCATGAATACGGCCATCCGGCTGTATGCAGATGCCGCAGACGCCAAGACAAAACTTGAAAATGGCTTTGACCTGAGCGATTACGACCTGCGTGCCCTGGAATTTGCAAAGGAATATTCATTGAAATTGCTTTCGATAGATGTGAATATTAACGTGACCCAGATGCTGGAATGTGCCTGGGAACTGTTTGCAAAATATTTCAGCAAAGAAGAGGTCAGCATACGTGAGGACCTGATTATAAAATACTGGCCGGAACAGGCATAAAGAAGAAAAACATGGCCATTAAATACCAGTTTAACAAAACGTCTCTTCATGCTCTCCGGAAACAGCTCAAGATAAGGGAGAGAGCCCTCCCTACGCTGAAAAACAAAGAAAGCGCCCTGCGCATGGAGGTTAAGCGTGCCAAAGAGCGGTCGGACGAGTTATTGGAAAAACTGGACAAATCCCTGTCTTCCTACAGGAATATGGCTGCCTTGTGGAATGAATTTACCCCGGGCCTGATAACCGTTAAAGATGTGGAACTAGAAACGGTCAAAATCGCAGGGATAAAGACCCCTGCCCTCAAGCAAGTGCTGTTTGAAGTAAAACCTTTCTCCCTTTTTTCAGAGCCACAGTGGTATGCCCAGGGAGTACAGATCCTGAAAGAAATGGCACAGATTGGGATAGAAAGTGAAATTTACCTGGAAAAGAAAAACCTGCTGGATTTTGCCCGCAAGAAAACCACACAAAAGGTAAATCTTTACGAAAAAGTTCAAATTCCCGGGTACGAGGAAGCCATCCGCAAGATCAAGCGATTTATGGAAGATGAGGAAACACTGTCCAAAGCCAGTCAGAAGATAGTTAAAACACGTCAACAAAACGAGGAGGAACAGCTATGATCACAAGAATGACAAAGTATTCCTTTGTTTTGCTAAGCGAACATACACCAGACTTTTTAAACAAGTTGCAGGATCTGGGTATGGTTGATATCAACCGGTATGAAAAAGCGGTGGACCAGCATTCCAGGGATCTATCAGACAGACTTTTGCATATCAATCAAGCCATCACGAAACTAGGCGTTGTTGCAAAAGAAAAGAAAGATAAGACAACAAAACCCTACCAGGGTGATGGTGCTTCACTGCTTAAAGAAGCCAATGAGTTGTTCTCAAAAAGGGAATCCCTGAAAACAACCATTTTCACTCTGTCTGAACAAATGAAAGCAGCAGAGCCGTGGGGACCTTTTGCCCTGCAGGATGTGGAAAAGATCCGGGATCTGGGTTTTGTGATCCATGCCTATTCACAGCCCGCACGCCGTTTTGACACGGAATGGGAAAAACAATATCCCCTCTATGTTTTGGAAAGAACAGATAAGCAAATCAATTTCATTGTCCTGGAAGTACCGGGAGAACCTTATCAGTTCCCGCTGAATGAAGCAGTGTTTCCGGCTATTCCCTGCAATGTGCTTAAGGATGAGATTTTTGAAAAAGAAACCGCGCTGCAGCAATGCAATGATAGGCTGGACATACTTTCAGGACATATCCCGTTACTTAAATCGTATGCCAACGAATTGTCGTCAAAACTGGATCTTTACCTGGCCGGAGTTTCGGCAAAAAAAGAGGTGGAAGACCATATTGACCTCCTGACAGGATTCGCACCCACAGAAAACTCAGAAGAGCTGGAAGCGTTCCTGGAAAAGGAAAGCCTTTATTATTTGAGCACGCCGGCAGAAGGCAGTGACAATCCGCCCGTTAAGTTAAAAAACTCCTGGTTTGCGAGTCTTTTTGAACCCATCGGGAATATGTACATGCTGCCTGTTTACGACGAGTTGGATCTTACCCCGTACTTTCCTCCATTCTACATGCTGTTCTTTGGTTTTTGCCTGGGAGACATGGGATACGGGCTCCTGCTCATCCTGGCCGGATTGCTGGGCAGGTTTTTCCTCCCAAAAATGAAGGGATACCTTAACCTTGTTGTTTTCCTGGGAATCGGATCGGTCATCATGGCCGCCCTGCCCGGTGGATTCTTTGGAATGAAAATCGCAGACCTTTTCCCATCGGTAACAAAAAACCAGAATTTTTTATTCCAGTTCAACGATATGCAAATGTTCTGGTTTGCGATCCTCTTTGGCTTATTCCAAATCGTTTTTGCCCGCATACTGACAGGGATCGACTCTATAAAAAGAAAAGGCTGGCAGCATGGAATGGCCCCCTTAGGATGGGCAATTCTCATAGTGTGGGCGACTATAGCCTACGCTTCTACCATGGTAGAAAATCTGAGCTTGCCAAAACCCGTTTCAACAACCATGCTGGTGGTAAGCATTTCCCTGATCGTGCTGTTCTCCAAACCGGAAGGTCCTGTATACAAGCGTTTGGGAAAAGGCCTTTGGTCCATGTATGATATCACAGGCATCTTTGGGGATATGTTGTCCTATATACGTCTTTTTGGCCTTGGCACTTCGGGTGGAATTTTAGGAATGGTTGTCAACACCCTGGCAATGAGTGTCATGTCCTTACCTTATGTTGGATGGCTGCTGGGTACTGCGCTCCTGCTTTTCGGACACGCCCTGGTATTGGGCCTGAGTGCCCTGGGTGCCTTTGTGCATCCCATGCGTCTGACTTTTGTGGAATTTTACAAAAATGCTGGTTTCACCGGCGGCGGACGAGAATACAAACCTTTGAGAGTAAAAGAATAAACAATACAATTTTTTAAAACATTAGTCAACTTATTATGAACACATTACCATTAATTTTAGCCTACATAGGCATTGCTCTTATGTTGATCCCTTCAGGAGTCGGAAGTGCTATAGGGACTGTATTGGCTGGAAATGCCACCGTAGCAGCTATGAAAAAGAATCCTAACATTTTCGGATCTTCAATGATCTTGAGCGCGCTGGCTTCGACCCAGGGGCTGTACGGTTTCGCTGCTTTCTTCCTGAACCTGGGGGCCATTAACGGTTTAAACGGGGTGCTCACCATGAACCAGGGATTGTCTGTATTGGCAGCTGGCACGGCCATGGGTGTTGTGGGTCTTATTTCTGCCATCAAACAAGCTCAGATCGCTGCCAACGGAGTAGTGGAAATGAGCAACGGGCATAACGTGTTCAGTAAAACGCTGGTATTGGCGGTGTTTCCGGAACTATACGCCATCCTGGCCTTTGCTTCGTGCTTCCTGGCAATGCCCAGCTAAGCCATGAGCCTTATACAATCCATTTCGGGGATAAGGGGTACCATTGGCGGTTTGCCGGGGGTATCCCTTTCTCCTATGGACATTGTCCGCTTTACCTGGTCATATGCAGCACTCATAGGTGAACAAATCGTCCCTGCTCCACATACCATTGTTGTGGGCCGCGATGCACGCCTGTCCGGAGACATGGTCAGACAACTGGTTTGCGGAACGTTGCGTGCCTGCGGGATGGATGTTGTGGATATTGGACTGGCCAGTACCCCCACTACTGAAATGGCCGTACTTTTTTTAAAAGCATCGGGGGGTATCATTATCACTGCCAGCCACAATCCAAGAGAATGGAACGCACTTAAACTGCTCAATTCCAACGGAGAGTTCCTCAATGCGCACCAGGGGGCAAGGATGATGGAAATCATACAGGAAGATAACCTGATGTTCAAGGGGGTAGATGACCTGGGCTCATACCTGACCGGTAATTTTACAGAAAAACACCTGGAAGCCGTCCTTGATCATCCACTGGTAAATGTAGAAGCCATTTACCGTTCAGGATTCAGCGCAGTCCTGGACGGGATAAATTCGGTGGGAGGGGTGATCATGCCAAAACTTCTGGAATCACTGGGGGTAACCTGTTACAGGATCCATTGTGAACCAACGGGTGATTTTGCACACAATCCCGAACCCCTGCCACATCATCTGAAGGACCTGTCATCAGAAGTGGTTGCCAGAAAAGCCACACTGGGCATATCGGTAGATCCGGATGTGGACAGGCTGGCCCTTGTATGCCAGGACGGAAGCATGTTTGGCGAAGAATACACCCTGGTGGCCTGTGCAGATTATGTGCTGGGAAAATATGCTGCACAATATCCGGATAAAAAATTACATACGGTATCCAATCTTTCCTCTACCCGTGCTCTGAAAGACATTACCCAAAGATACAACGGTTCCTGTTCTGCAGCAGCTGTAGGAGAAGTGAATGTGGTGGAGGAAATGAAACGCACCGGCAGTGTGATAGGCGGAGAAGGCAACGGAGGAGTCATCCTGCCTTCGCTTCACTATGGCCGGGACGCACTTATCGGGACCGCCCTGGTCCTCTCTCTGTTGGCAGAAAAAGGACAATCCATGACCGGGCTCAGAAGCTCCTACCCGGACTACCATATGAGTAAAAACCGCGTTGATCTGAAAGAAGATATGAGCCTGGAAGATCTGTCAGACCGCATAATAAAAGCATATCCTACAGCAACAGTCAACAATAGGGACGGATTGCGTCTGGATTTTGAAAATGAAAAGAAGTGGGTTAGTCTTCGTAAATCAAACACCGAACCTATCCTGCGCATATACAGTGAGGCTCCCGATAAAACCGGCGCAGAATCACTTGCCTCTGAAATCATGTCTTTGCTCTCATTATAATTTGGTTGAGCCAAAAAATTACGTACCTTTGCAGCCCGTTTTACAGGAAATTATAAAAAATACATAAGATGAAACAAGGAATTCACCCGGAAACCTACAGGCTTGTTGCTTTTAAAGATATGTCCAATGACTATGTGTTCGTAACACGTTCCTGTGTAAATACCAAAGAGACCATAACTCTGGAAGGCGTCGATTACCCATTGTACAAGCTCGAGATCTCCAACACCTCCCATCCTTTCTATACAGGAAAGATGAAGCTTGTAGACACTGCAGGCCGTGTTGATAAATTCAGAAGCCGCTATGGCGACCGCAAGAAGTAACACCAAGCAGCATGAAACAAAAAGCTGTCCCCGCAAGGACGGCTTTTTTGATACCATGTCCCTGGAACTGGTCTCCACAGAGGATGGCTCTCTCACAATCAGGGGCCCCTGGGGAGAAACGTATCATTCCATTTCAGGGGCTGTACAGGAGTCGCAACATGTGTATATCGGGAACGGCCTGCGTTACTATATCCAAAGAAATAATGAGGAAAGTTCCATATCCCAAACAATTCATATATTGGATGTTGGATTTGGAACGGGACTCAATGCCTTATTGACATACCGGGAATTGGTGACAGGTCTTTTTCCTGAATCCACCGGCATTTTTTATGAAGCGGTTGAAAAATTTCCATTACCTGAAAAGTTCACCGAAAAGCTTCTCTATGCCGATTCGGAACAGGAAATGGAATTCTTCCGGAATATCCACCGCGGATCATGGGGAGTACCATTCCCTGCTGCAAAGGGTTTCACAGTGCTCAAACACGCCGGTGATTTGGTTGGCTATCATCCGCTACAGGGAATTCATGTTGTATATTTTGATCCCTTCTCACCTGCTGTACAGCCAGAATTATGGACCAGCGAAATAATAGCAGGCATCACACCCTGCCTGCAAAAAAATGCTGTTCTTACCACCTACAGCTGCAGGGGAAGTTTCAAGCGTGTTTTACGGGGAACGGGTTTCCTGGTTGAAAGATTACAGGGAATCGGGAAAAAGCGCCACGTCCTCAGGGCTGTTTACTGCCCGCACAATCTGCTTATCACCGGAGCTACAAGTTCTTCCATGATTGAATAAGCATGGGGATGAGGATGAACCCCGTCTGAAGAGAGCCCTTCTTTCATGGCTCCCTTGCCGTCGGACATAGGCGTCCAGAAATCCACATATTCACAGTCATTGTCAAGGGCATATTGCCGAATCATCTGATTGAGCCGCTGTATGGCCTGGCAGGGAAGCACCTCCCGGTTGAATTCCTCTGACCGCCACCGGTAATTTTCTGCCGGAAGGACAGAACAGAGAATTACCCGGATATTGTGAAATCGTGCCAGATCGGCCATCGAAGCTATATTGTCCATGATCTGCCGGTGGGTCACATATCCCTGATTTTGAGCTATGTCATTGGTGCCGGCCAGGATAACCACCACGCAGGGCTGCAGTTCCAAAACATCCGTTCTGAAACGGGTTAGCATTTGTGAAGTGACTTCTCCACCTATGCCTTTTCCGACAAAATTGTTTTGTCTGAAAAAATCGGGATGAAAATTACTCCAGTTCTGGGTTATTGAATTGCCAAGAAAGACGGCATGGGGTCTTAGCGGTTGTGCGTTTTGTTCCTGTGCCCGGGAAACGAAAGAACAGGAAATCAATAATGCAAGAACAAACAAATGTTTCATAAGTTGTTGATATCTGGCTCTTTTGTTAAAAGGAAAGGACGTGTTGCCCTTTCGAAAACTCCCTTGGCATAGGCAATTGCCATCCCGTAATTGCTTACCGGCACGCCAGCTTTAACAGCTTCACGTATCCTGGCCAAAACCTGTCTGTGGGTGATCATACAACCCCCGCATTGTATGGCAAGCGCATAATGGTTTAGCGGTTTGGCCGGCACATCCAGGCCGGAGATTAATTCAAACAGGAGCTCTTTTTGGGTATAATTCTTTAATAACCGGGGAAGCTTTACCCTGCCAATATCATCACAGGTGCTGCGGTGACTGCAGGATTCCATCAGAAGCACACAGTCCCCGTCCTTAAGCATGTCAATTGCTTTTGTGCCTTCCAGGCATGCCCAAAAGTCGCCTTTAGACCGTGAAAGCAGTATGCTGAAACCGGTAAGAGGCTGGTCTTCGGGAATATGTTGCTCTACCTTGCCAAACATCTGGCTGTCTGTAATGACAAGGACCGGTCTTTCCCTTTCACCTTTATTGATTTCACTAAACCATGACGGAAGTTGGGTTTCCTGCAGGACTACGGCAATAGCCCTGCGATCAAGAATTTCCCTTATCACCTGAACCTGAGGCAGGATCAGGCGCCCTTCCGGCGCTTCCGAGTCTATGGGGCATACCAGTACTACCTGGTCGTTTTCCCTGACAAATCCTTCCAGCATGGGTTGCGTACTAAACGGAGAAGGTCCCAGATTCTTTAAAATCAGGGCGATTAATTGTTCTGTATTATGGGGATCCTTGCAGCTGAAATCAATGATGTCTGAAGCGTATCTTCGGGTAATCTCCCCTTCAATTTCAGGGTCCAGCGACACTTTGTCAGACATGTTGTGCAATAATAAAAAAGGGACTTCCTGTAGCCGGAAGTCCTCTATCAGATTTCTCTCATATTCGCCCAGAAAGTTCCCGGTGAATATGAGAATGGCCAGGTTTACCTGGGCAATAACCTGCCGGCTGCGCAATACCCTCTTTTCTCCCAGCAGACCGGCATCATCCATACCGGCTGTATCAATCAGAACAATAGGACCCAGGACGGGAATTTCTATGATCTTTCTGACAGGATCGGTAGTTGTACCGGGAACATCCGATACAATGGCAACGTCCTGACCGGACAATATATTGATTAGTGAACTCTTACCGGCGTTTCGACGGCCAAATATCCCAATCTGAGGGCGAGTGGCCATACAGACTATTAGTAATTCTCTTTCTTCTGTTCAAAGAAAGCTCTGGCATGCAGGCAGGCGGGGCAAACTTCGGGTGCCTTTTTACCTTTGGTAAGGTATCCGCAGTTGCGGCACTGCCATACGATCTCTTCATCCCGTTCAAAATATTTACCGCCCTCTACCCTCTCCAGCAGTTTGCGGTAACGGGCCTCGTGTTCAGCCTCGACGGTAGCAATAGCAAGAAAAGCAGCGGCAATTTTGGGGAATCCTTCTTCTGCTGCAATCTTTGCGAATTCGGGATACAAAATTGCGTGTTCCTCGTATTCTCCTTCAGCAGCAGCCTGCAGGTTTTCAGCTGTAGTGCCAATCACTCCCGCAGGGTAGGTGGCTGTAATCTCGACCATACCCCCTTCCAGAAATTTAAAAAAACGTTTGGCGTGCTCTTTCTCCTGGCTGGCAGTTTCTTCAAACACAGCGGCAATTTGTTCATATCCTTCCTTTTTGGCTGCAGAGGCGAAAAAAGTATAACGGTTCCGTGCCTGTGATTCTCCAGCAAAAGCAGTCAGAAGATTTTTTTCTGTTCTTGTTCCTTTAATTGATTTCATGGTTATTGGATTATAGTGGGACTTTGTTATTGAGTAGCCCCACCAGGACTCGAACCTGGATTTGAAGTTTAGGAAACTTCCGTTCTATCCCTTGAACTATAGGGCCAAACCTTTAAGGTGTGATCAGACAACCGTCTTTTGAATGATCTGACGTCCGCGGTAATATCCACATTCAGGACATACCCTGTGGTACATGACAGCAGATCCGCAGTTTGAACAGGTTGCCAGGGTGGGAGTATCCAATCTATCGTGCGATCTGCGTTTGTCTCTTCTCTGTTTTGAGGTCTTGTGTTTTGGATGTGCCATATCTCGTTAACTTTAAAAAATAATTATTTCATCAAATCCTCCAATCTGGTATATGATCCCTGTTTCCAGATGCGCAGCATTTCCTGGTCACAGTCTTTTTCTGATTCATGGAAACGCCTTATCGGAAGGGCAAGACATATATTATCGTATACGTATTGCGTAAAATCCATCTGACCGGTAAAATCATTCCGGCATTCCAGTGTCTCCTCTTCATCCAGTATACTTTCAAAAGAAACGGGGACAACCAGTCTGTCCAGGCACCTGTCGCATAAAACAACCACAATTCCCGACACTTTTACCGTGATGGCGGTTTCCTGCTCCTCTATCCTGCTGATTTGTATTTCCGTGGTCAGATCAGCATCCAGTATTTCTTCGTTTTGGAACGAAGAGAAAAAACTTTTTTTCAACCGGAAAACATAATCATATGTCCCTTTTGAAAATGTCTTAACCGCTACCTTCAGTCTTGTGTTTTCCATCTGTTCCATATGGCCGGAAATGAGCCGACAAAGATAAACAAATATTTTAGATAATCGTTGTTTTGTTATACTTTTGCACCTCTACTTAAACAGGTCTTCAAATGAATGAAAAAATCCTAATTATTGATTTTGGTTCACAACTTACACAATTGATAGGAAGACGCCTTAGGGAACTTAAAGTGTATTGCGAAATATTTCCTTACCATCATTTTCCCAGGCCCGATGCCTCTGTCAAGGGGGTGATCCTGTCGGGAAGCCCCTACTCGGTCAAAGACAAGGATGCTCCTGCAATTGACCTTTCAGGAATCAAAGGAAACATTCCGCTGCTGGGGATCTGCTTTGGGGCACAATACCTTGCCACCAGTTACGGTGGCAAGGTGCATTCTTCCCTGTCCAGGGAATATGGTAGGGCCATGCTGGAAATACTGGAACCATCCTCCCCCCTGTTCCGGAATGTTCCCTCCCCGACAACCGTTTGGATGTCACACCAGGACAGTATTGAAACGCTTCCGCGCGGAGCTGTGAACCTGGCCTCGACAAACGATGTGCAATATGCTGCTTACCGTTTTGAAGGTGAAGATACGTATGCCGTCCAGTTTCATCCGGAAGTCTATCACACGACACACGGGTCACTTATTCTGGAAAATTTCGCATTAGGAATCTGCCAATGTAAGGGCGACTGGACTCCTTCCTGCTTCATAGAGGAAACAACAGCCGGGTTGCGTGAAAAAATTGGTGACCAGCATGTCATCATGGCTATTTCAGGAGGTGTGGACAGCACCGTGGCAGCCACATTGCTGCACAAGGCCATAGGCAAACAATTGCATTGCCTGTTTGTAGACACCGGACTGCTGCGGCTAAACGAGTATGATGCAGTTATGAAGTCATACCAGGAAATGGGTTTGAACATTGCCGGTGTAGATGCATCGGCAATATTTCTGGGGGCTCTCAAGGGAATAACAGACCCGGAAGCAAAACGCAAGGCGATCGGGCATACTTTCATAGAAGTATTTGTAAGGGAAGCTGCCAAGCTCAACAATGTTTCCTGGCTGGCCCAGGGTACCATTTATCCCGATGTCATTGAATCGGCATCTGTTCACGGGCATTCATCGGTAATCAAATCGCATCATAATGTGGGAGGTCTGCCCGAACATGTTCCCCTGAAGATCGTGGAACCCCTGCGTCTGCTTTTCAAAGATGAAGTCCGGCGCATAGGACTTGCCTTGGGTATAGGAGAAAATCTGATAAAACGACACCCTTTCCCCGGGCCGGGGCTGGCCATCAGGCTTCTGGGAGAGATAACCCCTGAAAAACTGCAGATCCTGCGGCAGGCCGATCATATATTCATTCAGGCTCTGAGAAAAGAGAATCTGTATGATTCGGTATGGCAGGCCGGTGCCATTCTTTTACCGGTCAAAAGCGTGGGGGTTATGGGTGACGAACGTACGTACGAATACACCATTGCTTTACGGGCAGTAGAATCCACAGATGGCATGACGGCAGATTGGATACACCTGCCTTATGAGTTCCTGATGAAAGTTTCTAACGATATCATAAACAAGGTCAAAGGTATCAACCGCGTAGTTTATGATATTTCTTCCAAACCGCCTGCCACCATTGAATGGGAGTGATACGGGGAGTATTAATATTAGTTTTATATTTTATTTTGTGAACGCATGAATTACAAGTTACTATTTATACCGACCCTGCTGTTTGCCATGGTCATAGGTTTTTCTTCTTGCCAGCAGGATGCTTTTGTACCGTACGAAGGAGATATAATTTATGTCAAAAGCCATCCGGCAAAGGATTACGATATTCACGACCTTTTTGATGTTACCAATTCCAAAATGGGTGTTGACATGGAAGCCACCCTGCTGCCAGTCTTGGAAGCCGTTAATATGGACCAGATAAAAGTGCGCATGGTGCCTATCGACTACAAAACTGTAGATCCCACTGGCCGTGAACGCATCGCTTCGGGTATCATTATATACCCGCTCAATAGAAAGGCACGCGGCGTTATTGACGTAATGCCTTTTGGCTACCTGCAAAATACGTTGGGCGGCAGCGACTACGGTATTGGCCCGGAACATGCCCTGGCTTTTATTAATTACATAGTCATCAGTCCCGATTTTCTGGACTCTGGAACCAGCAAACGCGCCCATACAGACATTCCCCTTGGCGACGATGCCCCCGGAAACGATATCTATCATCCTTTCATTAATATGGAAAGTTCCGGACGAGTAGCTTATGACATGCACATAGCCGCGGAACAGTATTTCAGAAAGGAACTCGGTATGGAGCTGCCTAAAAAAATCTCAATTTTTGGATATTCGGAAGGAGGAACAGACGCGATGGCCCTGCACCGCTGGATAGACAGATACGACAAGAGTGGAATCAAAATTGATAATACCTTTAGCGGTGGCGGCGCACACGACCTTTTGGCCGCTTTTGAAGTATTGCGCGAGCGAAAAACGCAATATTACTGCGTAAATCCTTTCATTATATACTCCATTGACTTCTGGGATACATCCATTGCTTTGGATTACGACAAAATATTCAACCCGGACGGACCGCTTTTAGACAAAGACGAGCCTTCCTATTTCCGTAACCTTTTGAACCGAGGATACGGTTTTTGGCCTACTGCAAAAGACTATTTGGGACAAGATTTAACGTATTACATGAATGAGGCCTTTTTCCAGGAGTGGAACGAAAATAATGAATTCCACAAAGTTTTGCCTTACCTTAAATACAATAACTGTTCTGCAGACCCTGAATGGAAGCCGACCGGCACTATCCACCTTTTTCACGCCAAGTCAGACAAACATATTCCGGATATATGTTCAACAAGTGCTTATAATGCTCTGAAAATCAAAGGAGCCAATGTTGTATACGACTTGTGCTCCGATTTCGAAAACGCAGAAGATCCTCATGCAGACGGAGGCGTCCGTTTCTTTATTTCCTGCGCCGCCTATTTTGCTCTTAAATAAAAATTATTTTGCTATCAAATAGAGATACATAGCTAGTCAACCCTTATAAAACGCGTATTTTTCAACATTCCGGGGAACAGGCTGTAGCGCCAGCCATCTGTCCCTTCT
>MWDM01000037.1 GCA_002070565.1 Bacteroidetes bacterium ADurb.Bin139 | reverse complement strand
TGCATATATTCCAAATGTTTTTGGGCTTATTTTTGCTGATTTTCAATGTTTTAACTACTTTTTAAGGGCCGACTATTTACTATGACATGAAGGACAGGGAAAACTACCTTGAAACTTTATATCAGGCAGAAGAGGTATTGACAAATGTGGGCAATGAATATACTTTAAGTTTGGTTAATTCCCGTTTGTCAGAGGAGTATAAACGCGCACAGGATTATGACAAGGCCCTTTTCTATATGAATAAAACACTTGAATATGGAGAAAAATCAGGGGCACATAGCGTTACTACAGTAGCATTGCACGGTATAGGAAGTGTTTATTATGACCTGCATGACTACGCCACAGCCTTGGATTACTTCAGAAAAGCCGAAAAGGCTGCCTTGAATCAGAAAATACTTTTAAAACCAATTTTTCGTGATTACATTCTTTTATTTGGCAGACTAAACGAACCGGACAGTGTGGAAAAATATGTTTATGCCTATCAGGCTCTGAATGATTCCCTTGTCAGTGAAAAGACGATACAGGCAGTTGCCGATCTCCAGGCAAAATACGATTCAGAGAAACAAGAAAAGGAAATTGCCATTCTGAACCTGGAAAATGAAAAAATTGAGCATGAACTTGATCAGTTAAGCCAGAAAAACCAGATAGACCTGTTGAATTACCGGCAGTCCCGGATAGAAAACGAAAATTTCAGGCAAAGCATTGAACTGGCTAAGGTTGAGCAGGAAAGCCAAAAAAGCCGCATAGAAGTACTGATCCTGAACGAAGAAATACACAAGCAAGCCCTGGAGCATGAAAAGAAAATTCAGCGATTGATGTACATAGGTTTTGTTATCATTTTTCTAGCCCTGCTTGTTACCACATATTCTCTGTCTCTATGGTACAGGAATAAAAAGAAAAAAGAGGAAGCCCAGTTGAAACAAACGGCAGCCGAATTAAGCCGCCAGCTCATGGAGACCCATATGAAAGCACTTAATTTCCAGCTGAATCCGCACTTTATTTTCAATTGCGTACAAACAGTGGAGTACCTGCTTAAAGAGTCAAGAACTGAAGAGTCCATGGACAGTCTGAAAAAACTTTCCAACCTGATCCGGCTTATGCTGGAAAGCATGTCCAAAAAGGAAATTTCCCTGGAGCAGGAACTGAAAATAGTACGGTTATACATGGATTTGGAAAAAAAACGCTATATCATGTCTTTCAACTATACAATAAAAGTGGACGATACCCTTGATCCGGAAGCCACCCTGGTCCCCCCTTTGATTCTGCAACCTTTTGTGGAGAACTCGATAAAGCACGGATTTGCCGGCAGGGACAAGGGAAATGAAATATTAATCACCATACACCCCGAACACAATAATCTTTTGTGTGAAATTACCGATAACGGGGTGGGATTCTTTGCTGGCAGACAGGCAAAAGCCCCCGTTTCGGGTTATAAAAAAGAATCTCTGGGACTTAAATTGATCCGGGACCGGCTCAATGTGATAAACCAGATGAATAATACATGTTCTTCCTTCACCATAGTGGATTTACTAACAGAAGACAACAAAACAAAAGGCACCAGGGTGTCTTTATATTTACCTTACATATCAGCGGCATGATAAAGACGATTATTGTAGAAGATGACATAATGCATGCCAGGTCACTGACTCAGATGATCCGGGAACATTTTAAAAACATCCAGATCTTATCTGTTTGCAACAATGTTCCAGATGCAGCAGAACAGATACGGGAACAGAAGCCAGATCTTGTATTTTTAGACGTGGAACTGGGCCCTTACACCGGCTTTGATTTACTGGCCATGCTCAACCGGCGGGACTTTGAGGTCATCTTTACAACCGCATACCAGAAATATGCAGTGATGGCCATTAAAATGTCTGCACTCGATTTTATTGAAAAACCCATTGATATCAATCAGTTGAGGGAGGCTTTATCCCGCTACAAGACCAAAGCGGGTGAAAAAAGGCTGCAGAACCTGCTGTCCAATTTTCAATCCAATGAACAGGAGCAGAAAATAGCACTTTTTGACCAGGGCAGTTTTCTTTTTGTGAGCGTAAAAAACATTATGCACCTGCGGTCTGCGAACGCATACACAGAGATATATTACCTGGAAGACCAAATTGTAAACAAAGCTCTTATGTCAAAAAGCATAGCCTTTTATGAGGAGATGCTTGAAGGGAAAGGCCTTTTTTACCGGGTACACAACCAGCACCTGATCAATATCAAATTCATCAAGCGTCTGGTACTTGACAGCGGTTGTGCTGTTATCATGGACGATCCCGAACGGTCAGTCATTCCGGTGGCGCGTTCCCGGAGGGACCAGTTTGTCGCCTATCTGCGCGATTACGGTATCATGATCTAGGTTCCTGCAGCGTTCCTACTTTACAACCCAGGGATGGTAAGCTGCATCCCTGAGCTGGCGCACATTTTTGAACGCCCTGGGTGGATTCAGGTACCTGGCCAGGAACTTATAGATATCCAGGCGTATGGCCGAGGCCTGAGGTGTGTCCATCCGGTCAAAGGAATGTCCTCCCGGGTGGTTTTCAAAGATCTTGTATTCAAAAGATTTCCCGTTTGCCTTCAGTGCGTTGATCAGGTGTTCCACTTCCAGGGAGTTTACGTCTTCGTCGTTGGTGTTGGTGTGGATCAGCAAGGGCGTCTGTAGTTTGGCAGCCTGCCATGCCGGGGAGCGACGGCGGTATTCGGCAACATCTTCTTCAGGGGTTTTTCCTATGTGGTAAGGGGCCGAGAATAACGCCATATAGCCGGGCCTTTTGTAGCCTAGGCGGGCTATAAGATCGCTTACAGGAACTCCGGCAAATCCGGCTTTGTAATCTTTGGGATGCTCAAACAGGTTCATCAGCGTGATCATCCCGCCGTGGCTCCAGCCCATGATGCCTACACGCGAAGGGTCAACAATATCATAGTTTTCAACCATGTAATTACGACCGTACCACACGTCTTCATTTTCCAGCCCTCCATAGTCTATGTTTTCATAAAAGGTCCGGCCATAACCTGTACTGCCCCGGTACTCGGTGGCAATGATAATATATCCCTGGGCTATCAGTTCCCGTACTATATGGGTATGGTAGGTGGTAAAATCGGCATGCACTCCGCCGTGCGGAAGAACTATGAGCGGGTATTTCCCGGAAGGGTCTATGTCCCTGGGTACAAAGACATAAGACCAGATTTTGAGCGGATTCCCCGCCCCCTGCCCCGAAGGGTTATCTTCTTTCCAGCGCGGTACCGTAGGAATATATATTTTGTCTATGTAAGCTACATCGCCTACTTTGTGATACCACATAAGGTCGTCAATCTGTTTTGACAGTACAAGTGACTGGTGGTCCACTTCCTGCGCAGACAAAATCCAGGCAGGAAGCAGCATCATCAGCCATACAATCCAGTGTTTTTTCATAGTTACATTTTTCTGTCAGGGGGTGTTCCGGGCAGCGGTTCATAGGATTTGAGCTCCTCAAGGAGCACCTCAATGGCCTTGTTCAGCTGCGCGTCATTCCCCAGATAATCTTCAAAAGGATTTATATCCACTACAATATCGGGATCCACACCGTATCCTTCAATGATCCATTGCCCTTGTGTTGAATAGGAAGTGAAGAAAGGCGTGCGCACGTCCTGCCCGTCCAGGTAGGGCTTGGAGCCCGATATGCCCACGATGCCTCCCCAGGTTCTGGTGCCAATGAGTTTGCCAAGGCCCATCTTTCTGAATCCGTAAGGGAAAAGGTCTCCGTCAGACATGGAGTATTTGTCTATCAGGCACACTTTGGGTCCTGAGTGGCTTTCGTTGGGAACCGGCAGGTTGGCCCCGTTACGATACATGCTCATACGGTAGGCTTCACGGGCAAGACGTTCCAGGATGATGGGAGACACGTTGCCGCCACCGTTCATGCGGTCATCAATGATGAGGGCCTTTTTATCCAGCTGGCTATAAAACAGTTTGGTGAACATATCTAGTCCTGCAATTCCCATGTCGGGAATGTGGATGTACCCTATCTGCCCGTTGCTGGCCCGGTTTACCTTGCGGATGTTTTCTTGTACCCATTCGTAATAAACAAGCGGGGATTCATCGGCTATGGGCCTGACATAAACGGTGCGTGCCCCTGTTCTGGAAGGAATATTGTTAACAGTCAGGGCAACGGTTTTATCTACCTTTCCGACCAGTGCTTCATATATCACTTTCAAGGGAGTACAGTCTACCCCATCCACCTGCAGGATGTAATCCCCCTGAGAGATGTCCACTCCGCCGTCATGGAAGGGAGAGCGGAGCGATTTGTCCCAGTTTTCTCCCTGGTAGATCTTTACCACACGGAATGCACCTGAAGGATCCTTGCTAAAACGGGCACCCAGCAGGCCCACCTTCACCCGTTCCGGACCCGGTGTATCCGAAGGCGAAGTTACGTAACAGTGCCCCACGTTCAATTCAGAGATCATTTCACCGATCACGTAGGTCAGGTCGTGACGGTGTTTCACATAAGGCAGCAGTACTTCGTATTTTTCACGAATTCCTTCCCAATCCCTTCCGTGCATGGTGGGCAGGTAAAAGTGGTCCCGGTAAACCCGCCAGGTTTCCTGGAAAATCTGATTCCATTCGCCGGGGTAATCTGTAAAAACGCGGACATCATCCAGGTTCACTTTTTTGTCCTTTTTCCAGGAGGGAGCTCCAACGATAAACAAATCATCCCCATCCCGAAGCAGCATTTTTTTACCCTTTGGAGCATAAGCCAGCGGCATTCCTGTAATCACGGGGCTTTCTTTCAGATCGCCGAGCGATATTTTCTTAACCTCCCTTCTTGTCATGAAATAGAGGTCCCCGTCCACTGCGGTCAGCAGCCAGTACATTCCCGGCTCCAGGGGCAGGGCCGAGGCTCTTTCTACGATCCCGTCCAGATCAACGGTAACGGTGATTTGTTTCTCAGCAGCAGGTTCTGTTTTGTCGTTTTTACGTCCTTTTTGCCCTGTAGACGGCGCAGGGGCTTCGCTCTTTTCCGGATGCTTGTATTCCACGGCTTTCAGGGCGGTGGGGTCAGGGGTGCCTTTGGCCAACGGGAGCACAAATATGTACGACGACACATTGTAGGATGTATTCCATTCCACCTGGGAGTAACCGGCCCTGAAATCACGGGCCGATGTGAAGAACAGGTATTTGCCGTCATCGGAAAACACACCGGACCGGGCATCATACCAGGGGCTGGTTACCGGGTAGGAGATCTTGTCATCTACATTGTACAGGTATACCACGCTCATACGGTTTTCTGCCTGGGTGGCATAGGTTATCCATTTGCCGTCAGGGGAAATATCAAAGTTTCTGATTGTGGAGAAGGGTGTTTGCAGCACTTTACGGGAAGTCCCTGTTTCAGGATTGGCGCACCATAATTCCCTTTTTTCGGTGGTGAAGTATAAGCTTTTGGAGTCAGGTGCCCAGGATAGATTGTCAGGATAACCATCTGTAAAATAAGTGATTTGCCGCGCTTCTAAAGGTTTGTCACAGGGCATGGCGTATAGTTGGTATTCGCCCGTCTGATCAGAGAACCAGGCAATCTGTGAGCCATTGGGAGACCAGCAGGCTTCCCGTTCGTGTGCACCCGGGGTACGGGTCAGGTTGTAGGTTGCCCCTTCTGTTCCCGGAACCGAAAACACGTCGCCCCGTGATGTAACCAGGACCCGCTCCCCATTGGGGGACAGCGAGTACCCTGATGCCTGTGATCCAACCTCCAGCAGTCGTGTCCTGGCGTTGAGGTTCTCTTCGTTCAAAAAAATATCTACTTTATTTAGATCTCTGTTTTTTGTATTGTACGAATATATAAAACCCCCGTTTTCGAAAACAATAATATCCCCTCCGGCGGAAGGGAATTTAATGTCATAGGTATCGAACCGGGTGATCTTTTCAGTCTTCTTTGTTCCTGTATCGTAGCGGAACAGGTTCATAATGGAATCACGGTCAGAGATAAAATAAATATCTGTTCCAATCCACATGGGAAAAATATCCTGGGCGTTGTCACCTTCGCCCGCTGTTATGTTTTCCATTTGTGTGGTTCCCAGCTTGTTGACCCAGATGTCATCTGCCTGTCCGCCTTTGTAATACTTCCAGGTCCGGAATTCACGGAACATGCGGTTCAGGGCCAGATACTGACCATCGGGTGAAAAAGAGCAGAATCCGCCTTCGGTCGTTGGGAGTTGACTCAGTTCCCCTCCTGCGGCCGGAACGGTGAACAGGTGGGCGCGCATGCCGGAAAAACTGTACCAGCGTGAACGCAACACTACATTTTGTCCATCCGGAGTCCACCCCATGACAATGTTATTGGGACCCATGCGGTCCCCAATATTATCCCTGTCAAGGGTAGCTGTATAGGTCAGGCGCAGTGGTTCACCTCCTTCTGCAGGAATGGTATAGACTTCTGTGTTGCCGTCATATTGTCCGGTAAAGGCGATGGTGCTGCCATCGGGTGAAAATTTGGGAAAGACTTCGTATCCGATGTGTGAGGTAAGCCTTGTGGCGGTTCCTCCTTCCAGGGGTACGGTATAAAGGTCTCCGGCATACGAAAAGGCGACCAACCCGTTGCCAACGGCCGGGAAACGTAGCAGGCGCCCTTCCGGGCCCCGGGCAGAAAGGGATGTCAGGGTAGTAAACAGTAAAGCGGTTACAATAAGTCTGCATTTCATAATAGGGATAAATTAAATTAGTCTGCCTGCAAAGTTATAAAAGTTGTTTTAAGAGACATAATTCTTCGTATATTTATAGTTCATTTAACAAAACCATTATGTCAAAATTCCTGAAAGAATTCAAAGCATTTGCCGTAAGGGGCAATGTGGTGGATATGGCTGTCGGTATCATAATTGGCGCAGCTTTTGGTAAAATTGTATCCTCTCTGGTTGCGGACCTGCTCATGCCCCTGGTAGGGGCTCTTGCCGGAGGGGTCAATTTCACTGACTGGAAGTGGACCATAGTGGGGGAACGTGCCAGCGTGCTGGATCCTGATATCATGCTGCCTGCCGTAACCCTGAATTACGGGAATTTCATACAGGTGCTCATAGATTTCATAATCATTGCCTTCTGCGTATTCCTGATTATCAAAGGACTAAACAAACTGACCTCGGTCAAAAAGAAAGAAGCGGAACAAGAAGCTCCTGCACCGGCCCCCGAGCCTGAACCCACCCGCGAGGAAGTGCTTTTGACAGAGATCCGCGATCTGCTAAAAAAGAAATAAGATCGTTACAGGTTGGTAAACCAACGGGCAATCTGTTCTGCATATGTGCGAGAGACAGGTATGTCCGGTACTTTTGTTATGCCCAGGTCCAGCACAATGCCGCCGGGCGTTCTTTTTGCAACCCTAACCTGATCCAGGTTGACCATGAATGAACGGTGACAGCGCACAATCCGTGTTTGGGCAAAACGTGTCTCCATTTCCTTTAATGTGTTCCTTACCAAATAATTGCTTACCCCCGATTTTGATAAATACCATACAGCCACGTAATTGTCTGCCGATTCGAGGTAAAGCAGGGAGTCTTTTTTAATGGAAAGCTGCAAAACACCTTTCTCATCCCTGAAATTGATGGTATCTGCGCCGGAGGCGGGCTTTCCGCCTTTTTCCTTTTCTTCCAGTTCCTTCAGGCGCATAGATTTTTCTTTCCAGGAAAGGAATAAAATGGATATGATATAGGGGAGCAGCAGGATCAGGCTGGTTTTGATCACAGAAGAACGGTATACTTCCATGAAGTCGCGTGTTTCGTCCAGGGTATAGGAATAAAGGGTGTAAAAGAGCGACATGAAAATGATCTCGGCAATAACCCATATGATGTATTCCCAGTAGGTAAGTGTTCTTTTTTTGGTGTAGTAAAACATGACTACCCGGCTTATCACCACTACCAGGACTCCGGTCAGGATGATCAGGCTGGAATACAGAAAATATTCAAATTTTGTTATGGGATACCACTGGGGCGATTCAAAGGGCTTGTATATGTTTATGAACAGCAAGGCAAAGATGGCAGTGAAAGCCACCACCAGGGTAAGATTTGACCTTTTATATATAAAGGGCGGAATTTTTCTTCGCAGGATGCTCATAATACAAAGGTAAAACTTTTTTCACCCCTCCTAAAGATGCGGTTCATCCCTAAGAGACGATGTTTATCCCCCGGATAGGTCTTCTGTCCCTTTTTTTTGAATAAAAGAGGGTGATGGTTTTGCTTTGCATCATGGAAAGAACAAAATTGTTGGGTTCATGCTTTTCTTTTGACAGGGAAATACAGCTGCCGGGAAGGCCTGTGGTGAGCATTCCTTTTGATTTCACCCGGGATCTGGGGGGGGAAGAAGTAACCCGGTTGCAGGAAAGCATCCAGCCTGCTCCGTTTTGTCCGGATGCCGATACCGCCATTGCTGAAAACCAGCATTTCAGGTATGTTGTTTTTGCCCCTGCCGGCACCTTACTTTATGACAGGGCCATCATCCTGCTCCACGGACTCAATGAAAGGTCATGGCAGAAATACCTGACATGGGCAGAAGACCTGGTTATGACCTGCGGGGTACCCGTGATATTGTTCCCCATTGCATTTCACATGAACAGAACGCCCACTGCCTGGTATACACCCCGGGGGCTGTTACCCTGGTTGAACCGGAGAAAACAGGAAATCAAGAATTTGTGCAATGCTTCTTTTTTCAACCTTGCCCTTAGCTCACGCCTGTCAGTGAGTCCGCTCAGGTTTTACACTTCGGGCCTGGAATCTGCCTTCAACCTGATTCAGCTTATCAACGACATGAAACAGGGCAGGCACCCGCTGTTCACAGAATCGGTGCAGGTAGATTTTTTTGCTTATTCCATTGGAGCACTTCTTGCCCAGGTGGTGCTTATGGCCGATCCTTATGACAACCTTTCATACTCCAGGCTTTTCACGTTTTGTGGCGGATCTGTATTTGAAAGGATGAACGGAAATTCCCGCGATATCATGGACCAGGAAGCTTATCAGAAAATCAGGGAATTCTACCTGGGCGAATTTCACGCTTTTCATCAGGGGCAGGACGGAAGCCAGGCCGGTGTTTCTGACAAGCTCACCAATGCTTTCCGGCTGATGATACATTCGGCCGACCCTGAAGGTCGACGCCGGATGTTCTTTGCCGGGGCAAAAGACAGGATCCGGATGATATCCACGCGGCAGGATATTGTAATTCCCACAGTAGGGTTGCACGAAGCCACCGGGCAGGAGCTGGCCGGTTACATGACCAGAGAACTGGATTTTCCCTATGAATACACCCATCAGATGCCCTTTCCTGAAAATGGAAAAATCCACGAAACGGAGCTTATTACTTCTTTCCGGTCTATTTTCGACCAGGCTGCAGGATTTCTGGCCTGAATCCTTTAAAGTCTTATGGCAAATTTTTTGAGCCTCGTATCGAGCATATCCGCGGGTATGATCTGTTTAATTGTGTTGGCAACCGCATTCAACAGCCCTTCCCGGAAAAAATCTTTATACACGACAATAGAAATTTCACGTACCGGGGGCGGGTTATTAACCAAACGCACGTTGGCAGCCTGTACTTCATCCAGCATGGGCAGATGCAACTGGGGAATGAGCGTATAACCGCCATTGTTGTCTATGATCCTGACCAGGTTGTCTATGCTTCCGGCTTCATACACCTGCTTGTCTGCCGGGGTTTTTTCCGCACAAAAATTGAATATCTGGTTGCGCAGGCAATGACCTTCCTGCAGTACCCATAAATGATTCAGGGGTAGCTCGTTAGCAGACAGTGCCTCTTTATTGTAATTGGGATCGGAAGGGGCAATATAAGCCACAAATTTTTCATAATATAGCGGGATTTCCAGCAGGTCCGGATCCAGGAGCGGTGTAGCCAGAAGGCCTATGTCTATTTTTGCCTGTTTCAGATCGCGGATGATTTCATTGGTCCGCATTTCCAGGATACTGACCCGGGTCTGGGGATAATCATTTTTAAACAAACCAATGAATTGAGGGACAATATAGGGAGCCACCGTAGGAATGACACCCAGGCTGAAACGGGTATCCATGTTTTCTTTACCCGCCCGTACCAGTTCCTGCATCTGCATAGCGTGCTTTAATACCAAACGTGCCTGGTTAATGATCTCTACTCCCATGGGTGTAGGCTCTACGGGGTGCTTTGAACGGTCAAAGATCCTGACATCCAGTTCTTCTTCAAGACGGGTAATCATGGCGCTCAGGGTGGGCTGGGAAATGCCGCATTCACCTGCGGCTTTTACAAAATGCCTGTGACGGTCAAGGGCCACTATGTATTGTAGTTGTTGCAGGTTCATAAAACAAAGATATAGAAATAATCTATAATTATATAAATTAATTCTGTTTGATTAATATTGTTATCGGGCTTACCTTTGTATTCGTAAACTGAAATCAATAATCAATAAATAAAAACAAAAACCATGGAAAACGTGAACAGTTCAACAAAATCATATCCTATCCCCAGAATAGGGGAACCCGCACCGCAGTTCAAAGCCATTACCACGCAGGGAGACATCAACTTCCCGTCTGACTATAAAGGAAAATGGGTAATCCTGTTTAGCCACCCTGCAGACTTCACACCTGTGTGTACGTCTGAGTTCATGACCTTTGCCTCTATGGAGGAAGAGTTTAAAGCGTTGAATACAGAACTTGTAGGATTGTCTGTAGACGGTCTTTACAGCCACATAGCCTGGCTGCGGACCATCAAAGAAAAAATCCAGTACAAGGGAATGAAGAACATTGAAGTGAAGTTCCCACTCATTGAAGACATCACTATGGAAGTGGCCAACCTTTATGGGATGGTTCAACCAGGAGAGAGCAACACCAAAGCTGTTCGAGCCGTTTTCTTCATAGATCCCAAAGGAATTATACGCACCATCATTTATTATCCGCTATCCCTTGGCCGTAATTTTGATGAGATCAAACGTGTCCTTATAGGACTTCAGACAGCAGACGAGTTCAAGGTAGCCCTGCCAGCCGACTGGCGTCCCGGAGACGATGTGATCGTCCCCACAGCCGGATCCTGCGGCCAGGCAAAAGATCGGCTTGAAGTTCCCGAAGAAGGCGTTACATGTTATGATTGGTTCTTTTGCACCAAAAAGCTGGAGAAAGAAAAAATCGAGAAAGCTTTGAGTAAGAAGTAGGAGGTTAGAAAAGGAAACAAAGCAGCAAGCGCACATGGATTGTCCATGCGCGCTTTTTTCTTATTTTTGACAAAAATTGAAACCCATGGGAGAAGATTACCTGATCTGTTATTGCAACGAAGTGCACAAAAGCACCATCGTAAATGCCATCAAGGAAAAAGGACTAAAAACGGTAGAAGAGGTAGGGCATGAAACAGGAGCCGGGCAGGTGTGCGGTCAATGCCAGCCCGACATCCAGAAACTGCTTGATGAAATCAACTTAGCAGGGACTTCATAGCTCTTGCCGGCTGCCGCGGGGCAGAAGCGTTGCTCTTTTTCCGGGACAGAGCACGGTAGTATCAGTATCGGATTGAACGGACCATCGCCTATCAAAAAAATCAAGTTATATTTGTCATATGAAAAGAGCGATTGTTTATTTGTGTTTATTATGGAATCCATTGGTATCCATCTCACAGGTCACAAACCTGTCTTCTTCTCAGATAAGGGTTACTCCTGAAGATAAGAAGGTTTACGAAAGGGTAATGGAGGCTCTGGCTCCGGTACGGGAAGAGTCCATGCCGGTGGTTATCATGAAAGCGGCAGAGGCCATGCTGGGGACCCCATATGCAGGTGGAACACTGGAACAGGAGCCGGAAATGCTTACCGTTTCCCTGGCCCGGACTGATTGTATTCTTTTGGTAGAAGCTTGTGTGGCCATGGCGCAGACTGTCCGGCAGGAAGACAGCAGCTTTGAGGCTTTTTGCGCAAACCTGAAACAATTGCGTTACCGCGATGGCCTGGTTGACGGATACGCTAGCCGCATCCATTATACCAGTGAGTGGATCCTGCAGGCAAAGGCGCGAGGGCTGGCCACCGAGGTGAGCATGAATATTGACGGTACACCTCTGGAACAGGGCTTCTCCTATATGTCGTCTCATGCAGAAAAATACCCGCTACTGGCTACAGATCAACAACTCGTAGCCCGGATAGCTGCGATGGAAGAGCGTCTGCAACGTGAAAAATATTATTTTATACCCAAAAAAAACCTGGAAAGCAACCTGGACAATATCCACCACGGAGATATGATCTGTTTTGTAACCAATACAGAGGGACTGGATATATCGCATGTGGCATTTGCCTTTGAGTATTATGAATGCGAGCACGACTGCTGCCCCGACGGTCGCGGGTGCTCCAATGGACAACGGCAGCTGGGTTTTCTGCATGCCTCGTCAAAAGAAATGAAAGTAGTGGTGGACAAAATGACACTAACAGGCTATGTCAACGGATTGGCCTCCTGCAGCGGGATAAGGGTTGTCAGGTTTTTGTGATCCACTGAACCACCCTTTCTTCCAAGCTTCTGTCCTGTTCAGTGACAGAACCGCTCCTGTGGCAAAATATGCTCACCTCATGTTGGGCCAGGGCCAGAAGTTTTTCATTGAGCGCATCTTCTTCATCCCTTTTGTCTGACCAGCAGACACTGTGTTCTTCAAATGCGATACCTACCCGGATGTCAAAGGCCTTTGCCAGATCCACTATGGACGGTATGTTTGATTTATCTCCCACAACAAGGATAGCAACATCCAGCGAGTCAAAATCCAGACCCATTTGCGCCTCATGATCCATCAGGATCTTCTTTTGTCTGTCATTTTCCACCAGCAGTATTTTGCCGGTGAAAAACATTTCGTTCAGGTCACTACCTGATATCATGCTGCCGAGGTGTTCCTTTAATTGAGGAACGTTGTGGCAAAGAGGCGCTTTAACGCGCGTTCCGTTTCCATCGTTTGTAACAATCCTGACGGAGTCAAAGTCCTGCAGGGAAACAAATTGGGGAGAGTGGGTTATATAGATCACCTGGTTTTTCTTGCCCATATTATACAGCGCCTTGTAAAGGTTGCGTTTCATGCGCGGGTCAAGGTACAGTTCGGGTTCTTCTATCATAAAAATGAAACCCTCGCTTTTTTGCTGGTTGTAAGCGTTTAATATGGACAGGACTATGGCATTCTGAACCCCTTCTCCCAGGGCCTTTACCGGGGCGAGCCGGTCTCCTTCGTAGAGGCACATATCCAGCGACTGGTAAAAATTCTGCTGAATGACGGGATTGAAATAAATCTCCCACCGGTTATCCTCTTTATCTTTAGGGTGACCAAGGTAATCCAGCATAGATTCACGGATGGTTTGCTTGAGATTGGAAAAAGCTCCGGTCCGCAAGGTGATCATGGCCTCCTGGATGCATTGTTCGAACCAAACCTTGCGGGGAATCTGAGTTTCCGTTCCGTCCGAATTCATGATGGTTATGGTGTTGTCCTCCCTCATGAAATCCCGGTTGATATCTTTGAGCAGGCCGTTAAGCAGAATCTTGCGGATATCGGAGCGGGAATGGGTGGTGATCCTGTCTGTGCGGATATAGACCACCGGGATCTTTTCACGGATTTTTTCCAGGGGGCATTCAAGCTCTGTAAAAAGGTGAGAACTGCCCATCCCGTTATTTTCGGACAGGACCTGCACTATGCGGTCGTCTTTTGTGAGGCAGTATTTATTCAGGGTGCGTTTGCCTTTGCCGGGGCCGCTTTCGTTGTGTTTGTAGATTAAACGGATCTTGTGGATATAGGATGGTTCACCTCCTTCAAAGGGAATGTGTTCAAAAGGCTGGTCAAATTCTATCTCCGCATCAATATCTCTTTCCGGATCCTGCTGGTATACGTCTTTTTCGGTAAAGATATCGGGTAAGGAATTTTCCTGCCCCAGGATCTTGTTGATGCACCACAAAATGTTACTTTTTCCGGAATTGTTAGGTCCTATAAGTGCGGTTACCTGTGAGAAATCAATTTCTATCGTGTCCTTAATGGATCGGTAATTTGAAATACGTACCTTTTGAATTTTCATTGCCGGTTGATATCAAAATGTATGGATGGCCAGACCGCTTCTAAGCTTGGGCTCGAACCATGTGGTCTTTGGGGGCATGATATTACCGGTGTCTGCAATGGTGATCAATTGTTGCATGGTAACAGGATACAGTGCAAAAGCGGCGGCCATTTCCCCCGAGTCCACGCGACGTTTCAATTCTTCCAGGCCGCGTATCCCGCCTACGAAGTCTATACGTTTGCTGGTTCTCAGGTCTTTGATGTCCAGCAATCTGTCAAAAACAAGGTTGGAGAGGACTGTAACGTCCAAGGTGCCAATGGGATCGTTGTCATCGTAAGTTCCCTGGCGCGCAGTCAGGGAGTACCAGCAACCATCAAGGTACAAGGAGAAATTATGAGGGCGTTGGGGAACATACGGCTTGGTATTGTCACACAGACATTCCACCAAAAAGTCTTTTGCAAGTGCCTGCAGGAAGGTCTGGGGTGCCATGCCGTTCAGGTCTTTCACCACACGGTTGTAATCAATGATTTTCAGGTGGCTTTCCGGAAATACAACCGTCATGAAGTAGTTGTATTCTTCCTCTCCGGTGTGGTTTGGGTTCGCGGCTTTACGCTCGGCACCTACCAGGGCGGCAGCTGCAGTGCGGTGGTGGCCATCGGCTACGTAGAAAGCCGGAACAGAGGCAAACAAGGTGGTAAGGCGCTGAATGTCTGCATCGTCTGAAACAATCCAGAAATGATGCCCGAAGCCGTCCGATGCCACAAAATCGTATTCGGGTTTTGCAGTAACGATCTTTTTGACGATGCGGTTGATTTCCGGAACATCGTGATATGTGAAAAAGACCGGTTCTATGTTGGCACTCTGGATGCGTATATGGATCATCCGGTCTTCTTCCTTGTCCTTACGTGTGAGTTCGTGTTTCTTGATTCTTCCACCCGTGTAATCTTCTGTATGGGCACATACTACCAGTCCGTACTGCGTGCGGCCTTCCATGGTCTGTGCATAGACGTAGTACATTTCTTTACGGTCCCTGACCAGCCATCCCCGTTGTTGCCAAAGCTTGAAATTTTCAACGGCCTTGTCGTATGCTTCTTTGGAGTGCTCGTCAACAAAAGGATGGAAATCGATTTCAGGTTTTGTAATGTGCAGTAATGATTTTTCTCCGGCTTCGGCTTTGGCCTCTTCAGAGTTCAACACATCATAAGGCCGGGCTGCCACTTCTTCCACAAATTTCCTGGGTGGTCTTAGGGCAGCAAAAGGTTTTATTTTTACCATAAATGCCTGTCTTTTGTTGTGGTACTTTTTATTTATTCAGGCAGAAGGTTGTATCTCCTTTCTGAAGGTAACCTATGATCTGTCGTGCGGCAGCCAGACCTGCGTTGATATTGGCTTCCTGGGTTTCTGCTCCCATCTTTTTTGCAGTGGCAAAAACACGGGTGTCAAACTGAGCCTTCAGGGCATCCATATTGCCGGGTGCCACATCGGTTGCGTATTTCAGGTCTGTGCGCTGGGCCAGGATGGCTTCCAGTTCGGGTTCGTTGATCACTTCCCTGCGGGCTGTATTTATAAGGCAGGCACCTTTAGGCATGAGCGAAAGCAGGGCCTGTCCTATAGAACCTGTTGTTTCCTTGTTGGCAGGAATGTGTAGTGAAAGGTAATCCGAACGCTTGTAGAGTTCTTCAAGGGTGGCGGCCACATGGACCCTCTCCGATTGCATAACAGAGGCGGGAATATACGGATCGTAGGCATAGACTTCCATTCCAAAACCTTTAGCCAGACCGGCTACCAGCCGGCCTACATTCCCGTAAGCATGAACACCAAGTGTCTTGCCTCTTAATTCAGTACCCGTTCCGGGCTGGAACTGGTTACGGGCCATGTAGATCATCATACCTATGGCCAATTCGGCTACGGCATTGGAGTTTTGCCCCGGAGTATTCATGGCCACAACCTGTCTTTCGCTGCAGGCTGCCAGGTCAAGGTTATCGTAACCGGCACCGGCTCGTACCACGATCCTCAGACAGGGGGCGGCCTGGATTACTTCCCGAGTCACTTTGTCTGAACGTACGATCAGGGCGTCTGCATCGGCAACGGCAGCCAGGAGTTCTTCCTTCTGTGTATATTTTTCCAGCAGAGTCAGGGTCATCCCTGCCTGTTCCACAATGGCGCGGATGCCGTCAACGGCTTTCTTTGCAAATGGCTTTTCTGTAGCTACCAGTACTTTCATATTATTTTTATTTATAGATTTTTTCAAATTCACGCATACAATCAACCAAAGCCTGAACGCTTTCTTTTGGGCACGCATTGTAAACAGAGGCGCGGAATCCACCCACCGAACGGTGGCCTTTAATACCCACCATACCCCGGGACTTTGCAAAATCAAGGAATTCAGCTTCCAGAGACTCGTGTCCCTGTGTCATGACAAAACAAATATTCATCAGGGAGCGGTCTTCTTTGGCGGCAGTACCTTTGAAAAGGGAATTGCGGTCAATCTCGGCGTAAAGTAAAGCGGCCTTTTCACGGTTGATTTTCTGAATAGCTGTCAGTCCACCCAGTTTCTTGAGCCATTTGAGTGTCTGGGTCATGATGTAAATGGAAAATACCGGGGGGGTGTTGTACATAGATTCCCCTTCAATGTGGATCCTGTAATCCAGCATGGAGGGAAGATGGCGTGAAACCTTCCCCAGGATGTCCTTGCGGATGATCACGAAAGTTACCCCGGCAGGGCCTACGTTCTTTTGCGCACCCCCGTAAATTATGGCATATTTTGACACATCCACCGGGCGACTCATGATGTCCGAGGACATGTCGGCAACCAATAGGACGGGGCTGTCCGGGTCGGTGTGAATTTCTGTCCCGTAGATGGTGTTATTGGTGGTGATGTGGAAATAGTCGGCGTCGGCGGGGATGGTATAATCTTTGGGAATGAAATTATAAGTGCTCCCGGCCGAGGAAGCCACCGTGACCACTTCCCCAAAGGCCTTTGCTTCCTTAATGGCTTTCTTGGCCCAAACGCCCGTGTCGAGATAGGCAGCCTTTTTTTCCAGGAGGTTCATGGGGACCATGCAGAATTGCAGGCTGGCTCCGCCTCCCAGGAAAAGGACTTCGTAATTGTCCGGAATCTGCAGCAATTCTTTCCACAAAGCGCGGCATTCATTCATGACCGCTTCCCAATCCTTGGAACGGTGGGAAATTTCTATAACAGACATGCCTGAATTGTTAAAATCCTGCAGGGCTTCTATTCCGGCCTTAATGGCTTCTTTGGGCAGGATGCAGGGACCTGCGTTAAAATTGTGAGTGGTTTTCATATTGAGTGTAGTTTAATAACAAATGAACTGTTTATGCAAATATAATCTAAATGTATTGAATCAGATACTAACTGCTGCTAATGATTTGTAAGTTTTGTTGTGTGGTTTCCTTCTCACAATAGTGACAGATCAGAACGATCCCGTTAGGACTTATGCTGGTGGTAAAGCGGGTTTTAACCGGCTCGTGGTTGGTGATGCACCGGGGATTCAGACACCTTACAAGGCCGCAGATTTCGGCGGGTATGACAACGCGTCTTTTTTCCACAACCTTATAGTCTTTAATGATATTGAGAACGGCATCGGGGGCAACCAGGGCTATTCGGTTGACATCATCTTCTTCAAAGAACTTATCTGTAATCTTGATGATGGCTTTTGTTCCCAACACCTTGCTTTCCAGGTTTGTCCCGAAAGTCATCTGGAATCCTCCCCTGGACAATCCAAGAATTTCAATGACATGAAACAATTCACCCGATGGGATCCGGTCAATGACGGTGCCGTTCTTTATGGCGCTCACCTTGAGTTTTTTCTTTGTTTCCATGGTTTTGTCGTTATTGGTTCATCAGATAAGTGAATATCCCCATGCGGGTGTATACCCCGTTGCGGGCTTGCTCAAAATAGTAGGCTTCGGGCCGGTCATCAACATTGGTGGCAATTTCCTTAACCCTGGGCAGCGGGTGCAGGATACGCAGGTTGGGCTTGGTGTTTGTAAGCATAGAGGCATCCAGGCTCATCAGGTTTTTTACGCGTTCATACTCCATGGGATCCTGGAAACGCTCCTGCTGGATCCTGGTCATGTACAGGATATCGGTATTCTGGATCTGTCCCTCTAGGGTGTGGTGCTCGGTATAGGAGATGTTTCTTGAATCAAGGAAATGCTTGTATTCCAGCGGAATAGCGAGATCCGGGCAAGACACAAAATTGAAACGTGGATTGAAATGACTCATGGCCTGAAGCAGGGAATGAACGGTCCTGCCATATTTCAGGTCTCCCACCATGGTGATGGACATATTCTCCAGGGTTCCCTGGGTTTTCCGTATGGAATACATATCCAGCAAGGTTTGTGTGGGGTGCTGGTTGGCCCCGTCTCCGGCGTTGACCACCGGGCACCCTGCAATTTCCGAAGCGTACCGGGCTGCTCCGTCAAGGTGGTGCCGGATAACGATCATATCGGCATAATTGGAAACCATCTTTATAGTGTCTTTCAGGCTTTCTCCCTTGGCAATGCTGGTGGCGGCAAGTGACGCAAAGCCTATGACACGGGCCCCAAGGCGGCTGGCCGCCGTTTCAAAGCTCAGCCGGGTGCGCGTGGAAGGTTCAAAGAAAATACAGGCGATGACTTTGTCGGGAAAAATCGGGCAGTTGGGCTCTGCCTCGTATTTTGTGGCCAGGTCAAGCACATGCAACATTTCTTCTTTATTAAAGTCG
>MWDM01000036.1 GCA_002070565.1 Bacteroidetes bacterium ADurb.Bin139 | reverse complement strand
CTAAACCTTTCGAGTGGACATACACCGGTAAACCCTTAAAAATATAGTTTACTTTTTAATTAATTACAACACTAGACAGGTTGCAGGGGCAAAAAACATCCCCGGGACAATGCTCGTTCTTTTTCACACCCGATCCAAAAAAAACATTTCACCGCGATCAGACCGAATATTTCCCCCAAAACGGCCGCTTTACTATACCTGTTCATCAGTGGCACACCCCAAAATCCACCGGAGAATACCTGGGAACGATCAGCCGCGTTTTTCCCGGAGGATTTGAAACAAAGGCAGTCGTTAATACAGGTGACGGACTTTGTTTTACACTCCCTGACGGCACCTTTTCCGGTTTTGCCGTGAACAGGGTGGAGGAAAAACGCATTTACCGGGAAGGTCTTCCCCTGAAAAAGGGAATGGAAATATACAGGAATTACGACCGGCTGTTTGAGAAGCAGCTGAGAGGAAAAACAGCAGAGCGCCTCATGGATGTGGATATTGAGATCGCGGCCCGAGACGGGGGATTATTTCTTACCCTGTTCCGGGAATCCCTACCCGGTGAGCCGCCTGCCCGGGTGACCGTACCACTGGATTGTCCTTCTGATAGGGCAAAGAACCCCGCTCAGGCAAAGGATTTTCTGGCAGCGACAGTTTCGCGGATGGGGGACACTTCGTACAGGGTACGGAAGGTGGATTTTTTACCCAAAGATTTTCCCTGGTTTATCCCCGCCTCTGTACTGACCCTGGCGAAAAGAAAAGCCCAGGAGAGGCTGGGACAGCTTGTTCAGTCCAATGCCCGGGGTGTTCGCTTTACCCCGGATCCGGGACTGCCGCATCAGGAGCCTTTAGCGGCTTTAGAAAAGGCCTATACGACCGGATCGTTCCAGACAGCGGCTACTCCTGTTGGGGAGCATACCCCTCTGATGATCTGCCGCTATTGCCTTAAACAGGCGCTGGGGTATTGTCCGCGGGAAAACAAGAAGGCACCGGGAGTCTTGCAGGAGCCTCTTTTCCTTGTCAGGGGTCAAAAACGCTTTACAGTAACCTTTGATTGTCAGGAGTGTCTTATGCTGGTGGGCAGGGCGGCATCCAGCAAGCGGGCCAGTCCCCAGGATATGAAAAAATAAATGACAGAGATTACGATCAGGGGAAAAAAGGCATCAAATGTGCGGCTTCTGATCAGATCACTGGCTTTAGTCAAATCCTGCACTGCAATATATCCTACAATAGAAGTCAGTTTTGTAAGGGCAATAAGCTCTCCCTTATAAATGGGATACACGTGCTTTAAAGCCTGTGGTAACACAATATGGAAAAATGTACTTATCTTGCTGAATCCCAGAGCAATGCCCGCTTCTGTCTGTCCCCGGGGAACGGATTGAATGGCAGAACGGAACATTTCAGATACGTAAGCTCCGAAGATCAAGGAAAAAGTAATTACAGATACTGTTACCCCGCTCATCCTGGTTGAAGCAAAGACCACGTAGTACATCAGCATCAAAAGCACTACCTGTGGAATACCCCTGAACAGGGAAATGTATCCCGAGGCCAGCCAGCGCATTGTTTTTCTGCGGCTCATGCGCAGGGTGCAAACGATTGCCCCGGTAAGGGTACCCCCCAGGGAAGACAAGACAGCGATCAGCAGGGTTGTTTTGAGCCCGTCCCACAAAAGCAGATACCGCTTGTCCAGAATCAGGTTGTTGTGAAAACGCTCCCTGATACCCTGTTTGGGCTTATCAACTGCCACTCCCTGCTCCAGCCTGGAGCGAAGGGTGATCATGGAGGAATAGGTGTTGAGGTAGGTTTCAGAAAACGAATATTTTTTTGACCTTTCCGGTGTGACCATGATGTAATTGACCATCATATCCATTTTCCCCGTCGACATGCCGGCCAGCATGCCTGTAAAATCAGATATCACAAAGACCGGCCTTCTTCCAAGCCAGGCAGCAAACCGGCGGCTCATTTCAATATCAAATCCTGCCGGCTCGTTCTTTTGATAAAAGGTGAACGGCACGTCCATGCATGTTGTTCCGATTCGCAACACCTCTTTACTATGGGTACTTTCCGGGAAGTAAGGCATGGTATTTCCGGTTTTTTCAAGCCACCGTTCTTCCATCTGCTTAACGATGCCCTGATCGCGTATCTGTTCAAGGAATTCATTGAAGCGGGGCAAAAACAGGGTGTCGTTCAATGGGAACCCGGCAGAGACAGAGGTTGGGGCAACCCATTGATCTAAAAAAGTCAGGTCCCGGGCTTCTTCCAGTATATAAATACAAGCCGGACGTGCCAGGAAAACAACATCGCAGTCCCCGTTCCTTAATAAGGAAAGCAGGTCGGTGGTATTGGCCAGGGGCAAAATACCGGCCCGGGGAAAGCGTTCTCTTGCATAAGTTTCCTGCCATGTGGCAATGAGAACCCCTATGCGGATATCCGGGTTATCAAGGTCTTCCAGGTTTTTCAGGGATCTTTGTCCCGATAATGCATGGGCTCCTGTAATCAGAAACAGCAGGATGGTAAGGAAAATTTTCTTAGGCAGGTGTTTCATGTTATGGATTTAGCAGATTTTGGGACAGATCTCCCGGAAAAACGCGATAACAGTACGCCTGTCACTATCAGGATCAATCCGATCACAGTGGACAAAAATATGGGTTCTCCCAATACAAAATGGATCATAATGAGTGAAAGGAACGGAAAAATATAAATTAAAGAGCTGACAACGGCCGTGTTTTTTGCCAGTTTAAGGGCTTTGAGCCATACAACAAACGGTATGGCCATCTCGAAGATCCCGATATAAATTCCCGAGAGGATGCTTTTCAGGGTAGCCTGAGAAACAGTGCCTGTTCCGCTTTGCCACGACACCAGGCTGCTAAGCAATAAAAACAGGGAAATGTAAATCCAGGCAAAGAGAAAATTTAGGAGCAGGGAAATTTCATCGGGCAATGTGTTTTTCATGTTGAGCAGAAAGTATACAGCCCAAAGAAAAGCACTGCCTAGGGCCAGTACAATACCCCAGGGATTTTTAATGTGCACACCTTCACGCAACACAGAAAGCGGATCTCCCTGCAAGGCAATGAACATGGCGCCCAAAAAGCAGATGACCATGGCCAGTATACCGGCCCATCGGATCTTCTGCCCCAGGATGGGAATGGATAAAAGGACCAGAATAAGCGGCCAGATCATGTTCAGGGCCTGTGCCACCTGTGCCGGAAGCAGGCTGTAAGCTTTGAAAAGGATCAGGTAGTAGAGGAAAGGATTCACAAGTCCCAGAAAGGCACTCCTTTTCCATGCCTTCCAGGGAATGGCTAAAAAATCGCCGCGGTATCCTCCTGCATAAAGCAGGATGAATAACGCGGCAATCGCAGAGGTGGTTGCTATAAAAAGCATGGAGGCAGGGGTCAGCCCTTCCAGTGCCCATTTGAAAGCAGTGGCCACAGTAGACCAGCATGCTATGGCAATAGCGGCATAAAAACCGGCTGACCCGCGAAGGGTATTTGCTATTTTGCTACCCGTTCCAGCCATTTAACCATAGACAGCATAGTAATCATAGATATGAGACATACTACAACAAATACCGTCCAGGTTGCCCACAAAGGAATATTTGAATACATCAGGCCTCCAATAAACAGCAACTGGTTTCCGACAGCTGTGGCAGCAAGCCATCCTCCCTGCATCAATCCCTGCATATGAGGCGGGGCAACCTTGGACACGAAAGACAACCCCAGAGGGCTGATGAACAACTCGGCAACAGTCAAAACAAAATAGGTGACAATCAGCAGGAACGGTCCCACCTTAAGGGAGGGGTCCAGGCCTCCTGCTGCTTTTACTTCTGAAAAAGCAGGCAGGTTTACCGATGCCAGTGTCATGATGATGTATGCAATGGCGGCAATCCCCATGCCTATGGCGATCTTTTTGGGTGTGGAGGGTTCTTTTCCTTTCCGGTTGAGCCAGGCGAAGAGAGCCACAATGATCGGGGTAAGTGTCACTACAAACAAAGGATTCACAGATTGGAATATTTCAGCCCCTACAATACGGGTAAATCCAAGATCTATGTCTATCATGCTCAGGTCTGTGTAATCCCTGGCAAAGAATGTCAGCGTTAAACCGTTTTGGTGAAAGGAAAACCAGAAGAAAATCACAATGGCGAAGACGGCAAATAAGGCAAGAAGCCTTTGTTTTACCTCGGCAACTTCCATTTTGGTAACTACCGGTTCCTTACCATCTTTTTTAGCGTTGTCTTTTTTCACGTCGGGCAGTCCCTTTTTGGTTACCAGGAAGATCACAAGAGAAATGACCATGGCTACAATGGCGACGAAAAATGCATAATGGAATCCGGTGCTGAACACGTTCAGGTACCTGTCTGTAAATTCGGCCAGGTCGGTTATGGGGCCCTGATTGGCCTGGGCAGCAGCCAGGGCGAATTTGTCCATGGCTTCTCCTGTAAGTCCGCCAGCACGGAATTGATGACAAAGGGCAGGAAGTTCGGCGTTGTAAATAAGGTTGTTTGACTGCAGCCACCAGTTTCTTACCGCAATGGCAAAAAACGGGGCAAAAAATCCGCCGATATTGATGAACATGTAAAAAATCTGGAACCCGGTGTCGCGTTTTCCTGCGTATTGGGGGTTGTCGTACATTTGTCCTACAACTGCCTGCAGGTTTCCTTTAAACAGACCGTTACCAAAAGCAATGGTAAACAAGCCCACGCAGGTAATGGTCAGGTAGAGTGGCAGGTTGGGGACAGGGGTGGGTGTGGGCAACCCAATGAGCAGGTATCCAACGGCCATCAGGATGATACCGGTAAGTATGGTTCCCTTGTAGTTTTTTGTTTTATCGGCAATGATACCTCCAACAAGTGCCAGAACATAAATAAGAGCATAGAAAATGGAATAAATGATTCCGGTCGTTGTTTCACTCAGGCCGAATTTTGCCGATATAAACAAAGACAGGATGGCCATCATGGTGTAAAAACCGAAGCGTTCGCCCATATTGGATAACGCTGCGGCGATCAATCCTTTGGGTTGTCCTTTGAACATAGTGTGTGGTTTTTTTTGGTTTGTATCCGGCAAAAATACGATAAATTTGGTAACTTTGTCTGTCTATGAAGGCACTATTTTCGCAGCTGGGATACTTTGCTCTTTATGTGATAATTTTCCTGGTAAGCCTGTTTCCGCTGCCTGTACTCTATGGCCTTTCCCGTGTTCTGGTGGTGATGCCCGCCAGAATTGCAGGCTACCGCCGGACGGTGGTGATTACCAATTTGTCCAGGTCTTTTCCCGAAAAATCCTACCAACAGATACGACATCTTACCCGGGATTTTTATCGTTACCTTGGCCGCCTGTTTGCAGAGACCACCTGGCTCTTTTCAGCATCGGGAAAAAGCGTGATGAAACGCTTTTCCATAGAAGGGGGAGAAGTGCTGGAATCTTTGAAAATCAAGGGTAAAAGTGTTGTGGTAATGCTTTCTCACACCGGGAACTGGGAATTCCTCAGAGCGTGCAGCTGTTCGGGCCGGGGCAGTATTTGCGGCTATGACCAGAAACAATTGCATATGGTCTATCAGCGGTTGGATTCACCGTTGTTTGACCAATTGATGTTTACCCTTCGCAACCGGTACAGGACGGGATGGCACCTTCTGGAAAGCCGGGAAGTTGCCAGGTATATGGCAAAACACCGGGAGTTCCCCGGGATATATGCCATGATATCGGATCAGTGTCCCGGACCTGCAGGAAAAAGTATAGCAGTAAGTTTCCTTGGACAGCCTGCACTGATGATAGCCGGGCCCGAAATCCTGGCGCGAAAATTTGGTTTTGCTGTGGTTTACGGGGTGATCAGGCAATCCGGAAAAGGACGTTATGTGCTGCATTTGACTCTGATAGCAGAAAATGCCGCTTTGCACGGGGAAGGTTATGTAACCCGCCGGTTTGCCCGGTTCCTTGAAGAGGATATCCGGGAAAACCCACCCCTTTGGCTTTGGAGCCATAAACGCTGGAAACGGACACCGCCATTACAAGGCCCGATATTTGCATAAAAAAACATAAATAATAACAGTATGAAAAAGCTCATTATCTTATTGCTGGCCATAAGTCTGTGGGTTCCCTTACAGGGACAACCCGTGACAGAAGGACAGCAGATCCCCCAGGGAGCTGTTGTCTACAGCCTGCCCCGCACCTGTGTCCGCATAGTGGCCGAGGCCTCCTACGCCAGCTTCAGCCCGGGACCCTATGCGCGATATGCCCGCAAATTCCTTGGCATTGAAGCCGGTCAGGCGAAAACCACCACCTATGAGCTATCGCGCATAGAGATGACGCCTATGCTGGAAGCCGATCCACACCAGCTCTACGTGGTCAACCTGTCTGCAGGCAATGCGCAGCCCTGGTTTCTGCAGCTGACCTCCCAGGGTCTGGTTTTGTTGTCCGACAGCTATGCCGCAAAAGAAAACCACTGGCGTTTCCCCTCCCTGGACGGATCGCAGGAAGTATCCGATGCCGGGATCATTGAAAACCTTAAAGAGGAACGTACTACCCTGTATCGTTCTCAGATCCGGGGACAAGAGGTCTCTGCCATTCCTGTGCAACAGACACAGTTGGTGGAAAAAACGCTGGAACAGCGGGCAGAAGAGGCTGCCAGGAAGGTTTTTGATCTGCGCAACATGCGTTATGCCATCATCACAGGAGATACCGATGCCCTATACAGTGGAGAGGCTATGGGAGCGGCAGTGGAAGAGATGCGTCGCATGGAAGAAGAATACCTGAAGCTGTTTTTGGGAGAGACCACCACTGGTAAAACACACCTTTCTACCGATGTGCTTCCCGATGTGGAAAACACCCGTTATGTGGCTTTCCGGTTTTCTGAAACAGAAGGATTACTGCCCGCCGGTAACGTGGGGGGAAGACCCATCGTGCTGGAGGTTGATGCTGCTGCCCAGGAAGTCATCCCCCGGCTTCTGGCCGACGAAGGCCGTATACGCACCGGAACACGTCTTTATTACAGGCAGCCTGTCATAACCATGGTACGGCTCACCGATGGTCAGAAAGAGCTGCTTCAGGCGCGTATCCCCCTGTATCAGAAAGGCCCCGTTTTGAACTTTATCATTAATTAAAAAATAAATTTATGGATATTATCAACCTGAAACCCCAAAGGGTCTGGAAACACTTTTATTCACTGACGCAAATACCGCGTCCTTCCAAGAAAGAAAAAAAAATCCGTGCTTTCCTGGCTGCATTTGGCAAAAACCTGGGACTGGAAACCATTGTGGATGAGACAGGCAATGTGATCATACGTAAGCCGGCCACCCCCGGTATGGAAAACCGCAAGGGAATCATCCTGCAGGCACACATGGACATGGTGCCCCAGAAAAACAATGCTACAGAACATGATTTTGAAAAAGATCCCATCATTCCCAGAATCGAAGGTGAATGGGTCTACGCAACCGGGACTACCCTGGGAGCCGACAATGGCATGGGCATAGCAGCCGCCATGGCTGTTCTGGAAGCCGATGACCTGGAGCACGGTCCGGTAGAAGTGCTGATAACAACAGATGAAGAAACCGGAATGACGGGGGCCAGGGGACTCAAACCGGGCGTTCTTAAGGGCGACATTCTGCTGAACCTGGATTCTGAGGATGAAGGTGAGCTTTACGTGGGATGTGCCGGAGGTGAAGACGGCTCGTTTGAAATGGAGTACCAGCCTTCTCCGGTCCCCGACGGATGGATATCTGCCCATATCAATGTCACAGGGCTCAAGGGAGGGCACTCGGGAATGGATATCATACTGGGGCGCGGGAATGCCAACAAGATCATAACGCGTATTCTATACCCCCTGCTGGAAGAATGCAACGCAGGCATAGCCTGGGTGGAAGGCGGTAACCTGCGCAATGCCATACCGCGCGAGGCAGATGCCGTGATATGCTTCCCTTCTGAAAAGACAACAAGCGTGAAAAGCCGGGTGGAAAACATGGCCGGCATCATTGCCAGCGAACTCACACTGACGGATCCTGCCCTGCAAGTCAGCTTTGCCTTGTGCGAGAGGCCCTCCCATGTGATACCGGCAGAAACGGCCCTCAAAGTGATCCGCGCCGTGTACGCCGCCCCTAACGGGGTGTGGGGTATGAGCGCCTCTATGCCCGGTCTGGTGGAAACATCTTCCAATCTGGCCATATTCAAGGCAAAAGAAGGCAAGATAGCCGTTCATTGCCTGATACGCAGCCTGGCAGATACGGCAAAAGAAGACATGGGAACAGCGCTTGCCTGTTGCTTTGCCAACATTGGGGCCAGGGTGTCTTTCTCGGGGGCTTACCCGGGATGGAAACCCGATATGGACTCACCTATACTTAAGGTGATGAAGGATATCTACAGAAGCATGTACAACCAGGAAGCCAAAGTCAAGGCCATCCATGCAGGACTGGAATGTGGCATACTGGGCGGCGCCTATCCGCACTGGGATATGATTTCATTTGGCCCCACCCTGCGTTCGCCGCACTCTCCCGACGAACGCTGCCTGATCCCTTCTGTACAAAAGTTCTGGGACTTGCTGGTTAAGACATTAAGCAATGCACCGGTAAAATAGCAGGCGATCCTGAGTGAAAATAAAAATTTGCAGGGCTGCAGGAATTTCCTATCTTTGCAGCCCTTTATAATTTTAATTAATAAACAATCACTATGTTGAAACAGTATGAAACCGTTTTCATTTTAACTCCCGTTTTGTCTGATGTTCAGATGAAGGAAGCGGTTGCCAAGTTTCGTGATCAGATTCTCGCCGCAGAAGGTGAGATCACTTACGAAGAGGACTGGGGATTAAAAAAATTAGCTTACCCCATCCAGAAAAAAACCACTGGTTTTTACCATTTGATAGGATTTAAAGCAAACCCTGATTTTATTGCAAAGCTGGAACTCCAGTTTCGCAGGGATGAGCGTGTGATCCGGTACTTGACTTTCGCGATGGATAAACATGCCATTGCCTATGCAGAGAAAAAACACAGCCCGGCCAAAGAAGCCGTTCCTGTCATGGAAAAGGAAGAAAAACCTGCTCCCAGGTTAAAGAAACCGGCTGTGGAAGATGATATTGAAATTGAAATTGAAGAGGAGGACTAGATCATGGCACAAAGCAACGAAATTCGTTTTCTGAATCCCCCCACAGTTGAGGTAAAAAAGAAAAAATACTGCCGTTTTAAAAAGTCCGGGATAAAATACATCGATTATAAGGATCCCGAATTCCTGAAACGCTTTCTTAATGAACAGGGCAAGATCCTGCCGCGCAGGCTTACCGGAACATCTTTGAAATTCCAGCGTAAAGTGGCCCAGGCCATCAAGCGTGCCCGCCATCTGGCTTTACTGCCCTATGTAACCGATTTACTTAAATAAGGAGAGAGGCTATGGAAATCATTTTAAAACAAGATGTTGAAAATCTGGGACTTAAGGACGATGTTGTAAAGGTTCGTAATGGATATGCCACCAATTATCTTATACCCAGGGGAATGGCTGTTATGGCAACTGCGTCTGCCTTGAAAATGCACCAGGAAAATATGCGTCAGCGCGCCCATAAGGAAGCCAAGGTACGTGAAGATGCCAAGGCACTGGCCGCCAGGCTGGCAGCATGCAAGGTAAAGATTGCTACCAAAGTAAGCAGCAACGGTAAAGTTTTTGGCTCTGTAAACAACATTCAGGTAGCAGAAGCACTGGCTGCGCAGGGAATTGAAGTAGACCGCCGCAACATCTCCTTCATCGGGGCAGAAGCCTTGAAGGAAGTGGGTGTTCACCAAGCTGTCATCAAGATTTACCGTGAAATTAACGCTACCATAGAGGTAGAAGTTGTTGGTGAAGAATAAACCAGACAATCAAGTCATTTAGAAAACCCGGGGATCCCGGGTTTTTTTGTATCTTTGAAAACTTAAAAAAATTTTTTATGAAACAGGATATTGTCCTATTTGATCTTATCAGGAAAGAAGAAAACCGCCAGGCCAATGGCATTGAATTAATTGCTTCGGAAAATTTTGTCAGCCCTCAGGTGTTGAGTGCAATGGGGTCTGTGCTGACCAACAAATATGCCGAGGGATATCCCGGTGCGCGTTATTACGGCGGTTGTGAAGTGGTTGACAAATCGGAACAACTTTGCATAGACAGGATCTGTGAATTGTTTGGCGCCGGGTATGCCAATGTGCAGCCCCATTCGGGAGCTCAGGCCAATATGGCTGTTTTCCTTGCCTGCCTGCAGCCTGGAGACACCTTCATGGGTCTTGATCTGGCACACGGAGGTCACTTAACGCACGGTTCTCCGGTCAATTTTTCCGGAATCTTATACCGCCCGGTTGCCTATACGCTGAACCGTCAGACAGGCGTTATAGATTATGATCAGATGGAGCAACTGGCCCTGGAACACAAACCCAAAATGATCATCGGGGGCGGATCTGCTTATCCAAGGGAATGGGATTATGAGCGTATGCGCAAGATAGCAGACAGGGTTGGAGCCATTTTCATGGTGGATATGGCCCATCCGGCAGGCCTGATCGCGGCCGGACTGCTAAAGAATCCCTTACAATACGCCCACATCGTGACCTCGACCACCCACAAGACACTCAGAGGACCCAGGGGCGGGATCATCCTCATTGGTAAGGATTTTGATAATCCATGGGGAATAACCACGCCTAAAGGAGTGATCAGGAAAATGTCCTCGCTCATCAATTCCAGTGTTTTTCCCGGAGTGCAGGGCGGTCCTCTGGAGCATGTCATTGCAGCCAAAGCAGTCTCGTTTTTTGAGGCACTGCAACCCGAGTTCAGGGATTACCAGATTCAGGTGCAGAAAAATGCACAGGCTATGGCCTCGGCATTCGAAAAGCGTAACTACACCCTGGTGTCGGGCGGCACAGACAACCACCTGCTGCTGATTGATTTACGTTCAAGATTTCCTGAACTGTCGGGGAAAGATGCTGAAAATGTGCTGGTAAAGGCAGACATAACCGTGAACAAGAACATGGTCCCCTTTGATTCCCGTTCACCGTTCAAGACTTCGGGAATCCGCGTGGGTTCACCGGCCGTGACAACGCGCGGACTGAAGGAACTGGAGATGGAAACCATTGTGGCACTGATAGATGAAGTTCTGAGCAATATGGACGATCAGACTGTCATTGACCGGGTCAGGAAAAAAGTGAAAGAACTTATGGGCGGGCTTCCCTTGTACGCCTGGTAAACAATTATTAAATATCATGAATAAGAACACACTGACTATTGCCCTGCTGATAGCTGCGGTTTTACTCTTGTCTGCAAACGCAGGTGCGCAAACCGTGAAACGGGGTGTGACAGAGGCAGCCATAGGTACCGATTTGAATGAAATCCTGCCGGATGACATGATCTTCATGTATCCTGAATTCCTTAAAGGCAGCGTTCTTTTCCTGGACAAAAGCATGGCAGAGGGGCTGATGAATATCTATTTGCCGGGATCCCATCTCTACTTTATCGACAACAAGGGCGACACCCTGGTACTTAGGGACCAGGACACTGCCAGGCTGCTATCCATAGGAAAAGACACATACCTCAGACATGACAAATCCTGGGTAAGGGTCCTGGCAACAGGGAGTACCGCTGACTTCTGCCTGAAGTCTGTTGTAAAGATTATCCAGGACCAGAAAACAGGAGCTTACGGAACTACGGACGTCACTTCTTCCATTGCCAACATAGACAGGATGTATGATATGCCCGGTGCCTCTTCTATAAGGTTGAAAAACCTGCAAAAGGTCCCGTATTCCCTTACCCATACGGCATTTCTATATGACGGGAGCAAATTGCTGGTAGCGAACATCCGGAATTTCAGGAAGATTTTTTCCGAAAAAAGAGCGGATATTGACAATTATGTTTCTGAAAACAAGCTGAACCTGAATAAGGCGCAAGACGCGCTAAAGCTATTCAATTTCCTGAATCTGTAGCTGTTTGCGTTGCAGAGCAGGAGTTATTTTCCTGGCATTTTCAGGCATTTTTACCGGCTTTTCAGGGATTCCTGCCGGCTTCTCCGGTGTTAAGGGCATATCTTTAAGGGGAATATACGGATTGATCCTGTTTTCCCTTTCTCTCTGACTGAGTTCCTTCACAGCATCTGTGGTTACACCGGTACGAAGCGTAGAAGGCAAAGCATGTACAGCCGGAAAATATTTGAGCGTATAGGGAAAAAGCGGTTCTGTGTATTTGGTACCGGGTTGTGCAAAATCTACCACGATTGTACGGGGGGTAATGGCATAGCGGTCCAGGGGACGATCGGGAGCCCTCCATGTGAAACCGGCTAACCGCTCCTGGTCCTTTTTCAGATCGTAGAGCGGGATCATGTCACTTTTAACGGCTGTTTTGTAGACGATACGCTGTGCCCGTCTATCTTTGAGCCATACGTTCATTTGGTCACATTCTTTGATATTCAACGACGTGATGATGCTGTCCTCGGGGATATAGAAAAGAGCTTTTGCATTTTTTATGGCGTCAAACCGGTAAATGTCATTGTCACGAACATGCGCATACATCAGGTCTGCCTTGATTTGATGGAAAAAGACTTCTTCTTCCTGAGAGATAAGAAAGGCGTTTGAAAGAAAATCTACCCGGTACAGGGAATCCCGGCTAAAACGGAATTGTATGCTGTCTGCACTTAACTGGCTTTCCTGGTTCCACAGGACTGGAGAACCATATTGGCGCATCATTGAGTCTATGCTGTTGAATACCAGCGAATCGCATAATGACTGAATGTCACTTTTATAGACCTTGACGTTGTTGTATCCATATAAAAAATGAACTTCTGTGGTATTGAAAAGGCTGTCACCTAAAAATGTGACATTGGAGAGCAGGGTGCTGTCTGCCTTGACAAAAGACAACTGTACCTCAAGCAGGGCAGCTTTCAGGTGATTTTGGACAGATTCTGTCACAGGATCAGGCACCGTGTCTTTGACTGGCGGAAGCGAGTCTTGTGGAGACGAAGGGATGTCTTCTGGCGACAGAGGGATGTCTTTGGCCGGGGGAAGGGTGTCTTTGACGGGAACGCCGGGGGAATCGGGAAAAGCGACCGAGGCGGGCAAGGAAACGGATCCCCCTCTGGACATGGAATCTGCTGTGGCTGCATTTTTTTTCCGCTCGGGAATTTCCTGCCTTTCGAAGGCGCGAACGCGTTCCAGCGAGTCCATTTCTCCATAAGTGGATGTGTAGGCAAGCAGGGTATCGGCACGCAAAAAAAGTGAATCCCGGCTGTTGGTTTCACGGTTGATTTCCCAGGCTATGAAAACGGGGTCTTCTGTTACCTGAATCCAATCCGGTTCCCTCCGGAAATCCAGCCTGTCTCCCATGATGTGCACCTGTTGTGTGGTGTCCCTTACCTGTACGTTATGACGTAATAAACCCGAATTTTTGCCTTTATCGTAATGTACATCTTCAGCCCTGATTTCCTGTTCTTCTGTGCGTATAAACACATCGTGCATGAAATGGTACAACTCTTCATCCCTTTTATAGGTCCCCTCCTGTGCCGTAAGGAAGCCGTCGGTGTGCCAGGCTTGCACGTTGCCCCAGAATTCAGCCAGGTTCAGGTCAGAATGATAATACAGCGAATCGGCTTTCAGCCTGAGCGTGTCGGTTCCCATTTCAACATGTTCATACAGGCAGAACAGCTTTTCTTTGGAATAGTAGTATCCCCTGCGGCTCTCCAGTATGGTCCCCTTGTTATCTACCACACTGCCGCCATTAAAAAAATAGGCGATACTGTCCTTTGTGTTGAAATCCAGATATTGTGTTCGCAGGCGGTTTTCTTCCTTGTCTATGAGTTCGACCATCCTGCCCCGGACTTGGGCAATGTTCAAATCTCCCAGGTAATGTATGGTTTCTCCGGTGAGTTGGGTTCCTTCCTGGATGATCTGGACGTTTCCCACGGCATCAATGATATTATCTGCCGTGTTCCAGATAGCTGTGTCACAGAGGATATAGGTGTTGTTGTGCAGGAAACGGGCAGGGCCTGTGACTTTACGGTAACTGACCCCGAAAAGTTCATACATCTGGGCCATCTGGGCACTGATAAGATGTACTTTTTCTTCCTCTGTTCTTTCCTGTCTAACTGTACCGGCCAGGATGACATTCCGGGTTGTTATCAACCCGGCCAGCAAGACCATCAACAGCAGAACCCGTTTTTTTTTCATTATTTGATCCAACCTTCCCGTTTGAAGGCACAATCCCTGAACAGTGGGTCAATACGTATGTATGTGGTCTGTTGTTTTTCCCGGATGAATTTTTCTACAGCGTCAAGTCTCGCCTTGTTGTTGGCCATATCCTGAATGACGTTGTAATCGTCCTGAAGGTTGGCCATGTGAGCAGGAATGATCTTGTCAAGGCGGATGACCTTGTAGATCACGTTTCCCTCGCGCCCTTTATTGTCCCGGCTCTCGAACGGGGCCGAAATATCTCCTTCTTTCATGTCTTTGAGCACATTATAATCGCTTGTTTTAAGCTGGTCTTTGTCAAAAAGCATGGAACCCGAGTTTTCATCGGACATACGCCCTCCGTTGAGCCGGGAGGGGGGATCTTCTGAATATACCAATGCGGCTTTCTCAAAGGTTGTGCTGTCGGATTTTATGGCGCTGGCAATACTGTCAAGGCGATCCAGGCATTTCACCCTGTCTGCGCTCAACACCTGGGGTTTGAGGAGTATGTGGCGCGCATTGAACATATCGCCTTCCCGTTCTATCATCTGGATTAGATGGTAGCCATCGGGGGTTTCCACAATCTGTGAAACCTGGCCCTCCTTCAGGATGATGGCTGCATCGCCAAAAGCCGGCCAGTACATTTGCTTGGCGGCCATACCCAGTTCTCCTCCCCGGCGGGCCGAGTAGGGATCCTGAGAATACATGGTGGCCAGGGTGCTGAAGCGCTCTCCGTTGAGAATCCTTTCACGGAATTCGAGCAGACGCTCCTTGACCAGCAAAATGGCTTCCTCCTGGGGAGGGTAGAGGACAATCTGGCTGAGCTGGTATTGTGTGGGGATGATAGGCAGACTGTCTTTAGGTGTGATTTTGTAGAAAGCTTCAATATCCTTTGGGGTCATGTCGGGAACTTTTTCGGTCACGGCATATTGCATGTCACGTGTGAGACTTTGTTCGCGGAACAATTCCCTCCATTCCTGTTTTAACCTGAAAATTGGTTTATGGAAATATTCTTCCGTCGCTTTTTCTCCACCCAGCCGTGTCTTGATGTCCTGAAGCCTGTTCTCCAGTTCCAGTTCAACGTATTCTTCATTAACGGTAAGGCTGTCAAGCCGGGCCTGGTTAAGCATGAGTTTGGAAACCAGCATGTTTTCAAGTATGTCACACCGCAGGTTTTTGTCTGTGATGATTCCCTGCATCATTTGCATCTGCACTTCTTCTTCTATGGCAGAAAGCTGGATCATCTCGTTCCCAATGAGAGCAATCACTTTATCTACCAGTCCATTTTCGTATCTCTGGCCCAATGCAGAAGCGCTTATCAGAAGGAAGATCAGCAAGCTTGCAGCAATTTTTTTAATCTTCATCTTTTCTGTAGATTTTTATGATTTGTTTGTTCCAGCCTTCTTGCAACACTTCTGTTTCCAGGTCTTTTAGCAATTGTTGTTTCCTTTTACTTAGAATGATCTGGCGAATTCCTGCTTCTGTCTGTTCTATCGGGGCCGGGTCACGGGCCGGAACAAAATCGTCTACCCGTACAAGGTAGGCATACAGGCTGTCGCGCGTATCTATGAATCCCTCTGTTCTTAACGCCTGTATCCGGTCCATGTTTCCATCGGGCAAATCCTGTGCCAATTCCTGCGAGGTAATCCATTTGCCGGCATAATCGGTATAGATCTCGGCCGAACTTTCACACAACAGTTGCAGTTGTGCCAGGTCTTCCATAGTTTTGGAGCGGTAAATGTTGCGGACCATGGGCAGGTATGGAGAATGGAGGCGCATTTTTATCAGACGCAGCTTGAAGAGCGGGGAATCGAGCAAGAACAGCTCCTGGTTGTTGTTGTAGTAGGAGAGGATCTCTTCTGCTTCTATAAGGGTGTCTATGCGTTGTTCCACATATTTTTTCTGGTATCTGAAGACCAGCAGGGATTTTCTGTAGTCGGCCAGTTCCTGTTCTACATCCTTTTCTTCTTTGGTAAGCTCAACCTCGGCTTTTTTTAATAACAGGTTGTCTATGGCCCAAAGGTCTATATAGTGATTAACCAGGTTAATGGAGTCGCTGGCCGAGGAGGCGTTTTTCAACAATCCCTCTACCTGGTTCTTATACAGGATCTCCTTGCCGATTTGGGCCACCCGCTCCGGTTCATTTCCGAACCAGCGTCTCAGATGATCGCAGGAGACCAGTGTTGTCAGCGTACAGAGGATGATTATCCACTTTTTCATGGCAGGTTTTTATCTGGAATAATTGGGCGCTTCACGGGTAATGGTAACATCGTGCGGGTGGTTTTCCACTACACCGGCAGTTGTGATGCGTACGAATTCTGCTTTTTTAAGTGAAGCCAGGTCTGGTGTACCACAATATCCCATCCCTGCGCGCAATCCCCCTGCCAGCTGATAAAAGACTTCACCCAGTGTCCCCTTGTAGGGAACCTGTGCGACAATGCCTTCGGGAACCAGCTTTTTAACATCTTCCTCGGCATCCTGAAAATAACGGTCCCTGGAGCCCTGCTGCATGGCTTCCAGGGATCCCATGCCACGATAGCTCTTGAATTTTCTCCCGTTAAGAATGATGGTTTCACCGGGAGACTCTTCCACGCCGGCGAACAGGGAACCAGCCATTACCGTATCGGCTCCTGCCGCCAGGGCCTTGACCATATCTCCGGAATACCGTATCCCTCCATCGGCTATGATAGGGATACCCTTGTTCCTGAGCGCTTCATAAGCTCCCATGATGGCCGATAACTGGGGAACACCCACGCCGGCCACAACACGCGTTGTACAGATGGAACCGGGACCAATACCAACTTTGATGGCATCTGCCCCGCATTCTGCAAGGGCGAGCGCACCGGCCGATGTGGCAATATTTCCGGCTACAATATCAAGATTGGGGAAGGTTTTTTTTGCGTTACGCACTGTTTCCAGGACACTTTTAGAATGACCGTGTGCTGTATCAATAACTACCGCATCTATATCTACCGACAGGAGTTTTTCTATGTTTTCCAGTGTATTGGCCCGTACCCCCACTGCGGCAGCCGTACGTAACCGTCCTTTGCTGTCCTTTGTGGCTTTGGGATTGTCTTTGATTTTCTTTATATCCCTGAATGTCAGCAGTCCTATAAGCTTGAATTTTTTGTCTACCACAGGCAGCTTTTCAATCTTGTATATTTTCAACAGCCTGGTGGCAGCGCCCAGGTCGGCCCCGTTGTGGATGGTTACCAGGTTTTCCCTGGTCATCACTTCTGTGATGGGTGTGGAGTGGTTATCCACAAAACGGAGGTCGCGGTTGGTCACTATGCCAATGAGTTTGTGCTTTTTGTCAACCACGGGGATCCCCCCGATACTGTTCTCGGCCATCAGGCGAAGTGCATCACCAACAGAAGCTTCCGGCCCAATAACAATGGGGTCATAGATCATCCCGCTTTCGGAACGTTTTACTTTGCGCACATGTTCCATTTGCTGTTCAATGGTCATGTTCTTGTGAATCACACCAATACCGCCTTCACGTGCAATGGCTATGGCCAGGGTTGAGTCAGTGACAGTATCCATGGCAGAAGACACGATAGGAGCACTGAGTATAATATTCCTGGAAAAACGCGAAGTCAGGTCTACTTCGCGGGGAAGAACAGCAGAGGCAGCAGGAAGGAGCAGCACGTCGTCAAACGTGAGCCCTTCAAAGAGTATCCGATCAGCTGAAGATTTCATGGCCTAAGATTTTATCTTGCAAAGATAAAGAAAACGAGTGATTATGTGTTATATTTGTCTCCATGAAAAAATGGAAGGTAGGCTTGCTTGCCCGGGTAGCCATAGCCATATTACTGGGAATTCTGTCGGGACTATTCTTTCCTGCCTGGGCTTTACGCGTGTTTATGACATTCAATGGCCTTTTCAGCAATTTCCTTGATTTTATTGTTCCGCTAATCATCGTGGGCCTCATTGCCCCCGGGATTGCCGAATTGGGAAAAGGGGCCGGAAAAATGCTGGGAACGACCATGGCCCTGGCATATGGCTCAACCGTGCTGACCGGGTTTTTTGCGTTCTTTTCCTGTAAACTGTTATATCCTTTAATACTTGGGAATGCAGAGACAGCTATGGCCCTTGCGCCTCCCTCCGGGGATACTTTATCTGCCGCCGTGCAGCTTACTCCTTATTTTACCCTGGATTTTCCCCCTCTCTTTGGCGTGATGCCCGCGCTGGTTTTTGCTTTTGTGCTGGGATTGGGTTTGACCGTAGCTAACAATGGGGACGTATTGATGCAGGTGCTTGTAGGATTCCGTGACATTGTGAACAAGACCATATCCGGGGTAATCGTTCCTTTGTTGCCCCTCTTTGTGTTCGGGATTTTTATGAAAATGGCAGCAGAAGGCCATGTTGCCAAGGTAATGGGAGTGTTCGTAAAAATTGTACTGTTGATATTCATTCTGACCGTTATCCTGCTGGTTTTTCAATTTACGGTTGCCGGCCTGGTAGCCAGAAAGAATCCCTTTACCATGTTGCGCACCATGCTTACCGCCTACGTGACGGCGCTGGGCACGCAGTCCTCTGCAGCCACTATCCCGGTCACGTTGCGCCAGGCCGTCAAATTGGGGATAGACCCGCGTATAGCCGGATCAGTAATCCCCCTTTGTGCAACAGTTCACCTGTCCGGGAGCATGCTCAAAATCACTGCCTGCGCCCTGGCTGTTATGGTCATGATGAACATACAGGCTGAACCGGCTGTTTTTGTGGGATTTATTTTCCTGCTGGCCATAACCATGGTTGCCGCTCCCGGTGTTCCGGGCGGGGCCATCATGGCCGCTATAGGTGTACTACAGTCTGTTCTGGGCTTCAATCCCGAGGCCATCGGGCTGATGATCTCTCTGTATATTGCCATGGATAGTTTTGGTACGGCATGCAATGTTACCGGTGACGGGGCTATTGCCGTCATAGTCAAT
>MWDM01000035.1 GCA_002070565.1 Bacteroidetes bacterium ADurb.Bin139 | reverse complement strand
CAGGAAACCGAGTGACATCAAGGCTTTGGTCCTGGCGCTGCCGCCGGCAACCGTTAACTGGTGCTCGTGGCGGAACGCATTCAGCTGTTCAATTTCGTCCATCCAGTTTTCATCATAAGCTGATACTGCATCGGCCCTTACAGCACCGGTAGCCGGATCTATGATGGTTGCCCAGGTATAATTTTTATAGGGATTGTAAAGTTCACCCCCCAGGGCTGTCGACAAGTCATTCATGGCATTCTGGGAAGCAACTTCCCACGGCTGACCGTTGTCGAATGCATATGCGTTGCGCAACGATTCATAAGTCATGGTCACGAAGTCCCTTTGGCCTACCATATCATAACGTTTGAGGGCACGGTTGGATATACCGGCGCTGCCGTTATAGGTGATGCTTACTTTTTCAGAGGTGGCCCTTTTGGTGGTGATCATGATAACACCATTGGCGCCACGAGCTCCGTACAGGGCTCCTGAGGAAGCATCTTTCAAAACGGTCATGCTTTCAATGTCAGCAGGATTGATGGCATTAAGCGAGCCGTTGTAGGGGATCCCGTCCACAACGTACAACGGGGTCTGGCTGGCATTGATGGAGCCGTATCCGCGGATGATCACAGAAGAGCCCGAACCGGGCTGTCCTGAACCGGAGGTGGTAATAACACCGGTGGAAAGACCATCCAAAGCCTTGGTCACGTTGGATACAACGCGTCTTGCCAGCTTCTTGTTGTCGACAACTGTTGCAGAGCCGGTCAGCGATTCTTTCTTTGCTGTACCGTAAGCGATAACAACAACGTCTTCCAGTGCTATTGCATCGGGATACATGATAACATCAACTACCGCTCTGCCATTGATGTCTGCAACGACCGTCTGCATCCCCACGAAAGTAAAACGGAGGGTGTTGCTGCCAGCCGGCACATTAATTGAATAGACACCATCCAGATTGGTCTGCGAGGTAATAGTTGTTCCCGCTACAACCACTGTCACATAGGGTATTGGAGCACCATCTTCCGAGGAAGTCACCGTCCCGGTAACCCTCTGCTGAGCAAACAATGCTGTGAACCCCATTATGACTGACAAAGTCAATAAAAGGAATTTTTTCATCTGTCTTGTTTTTAGGTTAGTAAATAGTTTATAGGGTTTATCTTAAAGTACAACGCAATATACAAAGATATATATTTTTTTCAATTTTAAAACCTTTACCCTGCCATGATTGAATTTTTGTAGATAAATTTTGGAGAACCAAAGTGATTTTACTTATAAACTGAAAGAATATGTCATAATTTTCAGCAACAATCATAGTGAATACCTCAATTTTACTATCAGTTTATCTCTCAGTATCAGATTTTTGGGTAATAAACCCCGTTTTTTATAAATTTGATTGCTTTTTACCTAATTCTTTAACCTAACTTCATTCATGATGAAAAAAACCAAAACTGTCCTGACCGGCTTGTTCCTGGGTGTCTGTTCTGTTTTAACGGCACAGAACATCCAGGTAACGGGTAAGGTTACGGATGCGGTTGATGGACAACCGCTTCCTGGTGCGACTATCTTTGTACAAGGAGAACGCACTGCTCAAGTTACCGATAACCAGGGTAACTATGTCATCACATGTCCTCCGGATGCTACCCTTCTCTTTAGTTACGTGGGGTACCTGAGTGTAGAAGTTCTAGTAAACAATCGTTCTGTTATCAACGTTGAGATGCGTGATGTCAACGTTCTGGATGAAGTGATTGTTACGGCACTTGGTATCACCAGGGAAAGAAAATCTATCGGAGCGGCTATCCAGGATGTGAAGGCCGAGGAGATCACCAAATCCGGGCACCTGAGCCTTTCTTCAGCGCTTTCAGGGCGTGTGGCAGGGATGCAGGTTACCCAGGCAGGTGGTGCCATAGGGGCTTCAAGCCGTATTGTGGTGAGGGGAAACTCTTCATTAAGCGGCAATGAACCCATGATCGTAGTGGATGGTATACCCATTTCCAACGACAACTACATGCAGAATGCCGTGGACTACGGATCGGGCCTGACCGATATCAATCCTGAGGATATCGAGAACATTGCCGTACTCAAAGGCGGATCGGCTGCCTTGTACGGTATGCGTGCCGGCAATGGCGTTGTGCTCATAACAACAAAATCCGGTAAATCTGCCAGAGATGGCCTTTCCATTACCTATAACGGAAGCTTTACGGTAGACAACGTTTACAACCTGCCCCCGCTTCAGAACCTGTACGGACAGGGATACGAAGGAGCCGAATACGAATACAAGAAAAGCGGGTATAACGGAACTTACCAGGACTGGGTATACAATGAACTTGGTTACAGCGATCTGGCCAGTTATTATGGAGCTGATGAAAGCTGGGGTCCCCGGCTTGATATCGGACTCAATATCCCCCAATGGGACAGTCCGTATTTGAACGGAACCTACCAGGCGACCCCCTGGGTTTCGCATCCCGATAACATTAAAAGCTTCTTTAATACCGGCTACTCGCAAAGTCATAACATTTCTGTTATTACCAGGACCAAAGGGGCCACCACACGTGCATCACTGGGTTTCCGGGACCAGAAGGGCACCCTTCCCAATACAGACCAGACACGTGTGACCGCACAGGTTAATTCGAATGTAGAAATAAACAAATACATCTCGTTCGATCTGGCCATGAATTACACAAGAACCCAGAGTGAAAACCTCCCGCAGGGTGCATACAATGCCGGGAACCCCCTGCAATCGTTGCTGCAGTGGTTCGGGCGCCAGGTAAACATGGAATCCCTTAAGAATATGTATGATAAAGGAATTGACCCGTACACGGGCAAGCCTTACAGCTGGTGCCCCGATTACCACCAGAATCCTTATTATACCATGTATTACAATACCAACAGCTTTGAACGCAACAGGTTCTTCGGTAAAACTTCGTTATGGTTTAAACCCACAAGCTGGCTCAAATTTGAAGGCCGCCTGGGCTATGATTATTACGACACGTATACAAAACAGGTGGTATTATACCACACCGACTATCCAGACGGCGGTTTTTGGTCCTACAACAGGAAAAACGCCGAAATCAACGCCGATTTTCTGGCCTATTTTGACAAAACGTTCGGCGATAACCTATTGAGTGTGAATGCCGTACTGGGAGCCAACTACAGGGATAATGACTATAAGACATCCTCTCTGTCTGCAGAAGCCCTGATCGTTCCCGGTTTGTATACCATATCCAATGTGGCAGGAAGTCCCGGTACGAGTATGGGAGGTTCCCATATCCGTTCCAATTCTGTTTATGCCAACCTTTCACTGGGTTTCAAGGGAATGCTTTATGTAGATGCCTCTGCCCGCAACGACTGGAGTTCCACCATCGCGGATCCTTTCTTTTATCCTTCCGTATCGGGTAGCTGGATCATAACGGAAACATTCCCCATACTAAAAGGAACAATACTCGAATTCCTGAAATTGCGCGGAGGCTGGGCTAAGATCGGAGCAGCCACCGGGGCTTATCAGACAGACAGGTATTACTCTTCAGTGGGATACAATATCCATGGGGTGGGGCAGTTCTACAACCCCACCACGTATCCGCCCGCAGGGCTTCGTCCCGAATCTGTAGTGACATCAGAAATTGGTCTGGAAGCCAGGTTCTTTGATAACCGGCTGGGCCTTGATGTGGCCTTGTACAACAAAAACACGACAGACCAGATTCTTAACGTAGAGGTATCTCGTGCCACAGGGTACAATGCCATGATAATCAATGCCGGGGAGATCAACAATAAGGGTATTGAGGTTCAACTTAGAGCCAATCCGGTGAGAACCAGTGATTTTAACTGGGACATCACCCTGAACTGGTCCATGGACAGAAGCAAGATCCTTTACCTGTATGAGAATGAAGAATCCAAACAGCTGATAGATGTTTACACCATAGGTTCCTCATGGTCTGTATATACACAGGCACGCAAGGGTGAACCCTGGGGTGCCATTTACGGGACAGGATCTGTAACCGATGAAGACGGGAATATCGTTGTAGGCGCCAACGGCCGTGCAAAACGCCAAAGCAAGGTGCTGGGAAACGTCAACCCGGACTGGATAGCAGGTCTGGCAATGGATTTCACCTGGAAGAATCTTTCCTTGGGAGTGATGTTTGACTTCCGCAAGGGAGGAGACTTATTCTCAGTTTCACAGATGTTCGGGGCTTATACCGGGATTTACGAATACACAGCAGCCAACGGGGTACGTGAAAACGGTGTGGTCTTTGGTAAAGACATCCTTACCGACAAAAAATTTGTCAAAGAAGACGGTTCGGTCAATGATATAGTAGTTGCCCCGACATCTGCATTTTCAGATTTTTACAGCAACCGTTCTTACTCTGTCATTGACGGTTCTTACCTGAAATTGAAGGACTTTTACATCACCTACACCATTCCTGCTTCAAGAATAACCAGGAACAGCCTGGTAAAAGCGTTTAATGTGTCTATAGTTGGTAATAATGTAGCCATCCTGTGGCTGCATAAATCCAACATTACCAGGATTGATCCTGAATCGAGCATGAATTCCGGAAACAGCGGTGTAGGTATGGAATCCAATGCCTATCTGCCTACCCGCAGTATCGGTCTTAAAGTAGGTATCACTTTCTAACCCCAAATAATTGAAGAAATGAAAACAAAATTGTATAGAATAATTGTTATCGCCGTTTTCGGTGTTCTGTTGATGGGGTGCACTAAAGATTTCGAGAAAATCAACACAGACCCCAACGCCGCGGCGGATGTGCCCATAGCCAATGTATTTGCTTATTGCATCCGGTATACCTGCGCTACACATTTTGATCCCTGGGCAGATATGAATGAACCGAGCACCTATGGCGGTCATATTGCCAAAAAACAATACATTGACGAAGCCCGTTATGTATTCCGTCCCGCTGTTGTACAGAATAACTGGACGTATCTTTACAGGATCCTGAATAACCTTAGGGATATCAGGAACAGGGCCGAGGAGGATAACCTCACCAATATGGCCAACGTCAGCAAGATCTGGGAGGCTGTAGTAATGCAGCTCGGAACCGACCGGTGGCGCGACCTGCCCTATTCAGAGGCAATCCAGCTGGAGAGTGGCGTAGTGGCTCCCAAGTACGACACCCAGGAAGAGATCTATCCTGCCCTGATGGCATTGCTTAAAGAAGCTGCAGACGGACTGAACGCCGGTGGCACCGATGATATCAGTGCCGGAGATATTTTCTACAACGGAGATACAGATGCCTGGCTCCGTCTGGCCAATTCCATCCGCCTGCGTATGGCGCTTCGCATAGCCAATGTCAATCCCACCATGGCAAAGCAGGTAGTGGAAGAAATTACCGGTAATCCCGCAAAATATCCTCTTATTAAGGAAAACAGCCAGAATGCGTTCTTCTACTGGCCGGGATCTTCCCCTTATTTTGAGCCTTGGGCAGATGATTTCCGGACTCGTGACGACCATTGCATATCGGATATCCTGGTAAATGTACTGCTTGATCTGAATGATCCCCGCCTTCCTGTTTACGCACAGCCAAACGGTTATGGTGAGTATGCAGGATGTGAGATCGGAGGACCCGATGCCATAACTACCGGGCATGCGATGAAATACTCTCTGATTGGCACACGTTTCCGTGAAGATATGGGCGGCTTTTCGCCAATATACCGTGCAGCGGAGACCCATTTCCATCTGGCCGAAGCCGCTGTCCGCGGCTGGAATGCCGGTGTCTCGGCAATAAACGCCTATAACGCCGGAGTGACCATTTCCCTGGAAGAAAACGGTGTTGAATCGGAGGCTGCCGGGTATCTTGCCGGAAAAGCTGCCTTTAACGGAACGCTCAACCAGATCTACCTGCAGGAATGGATCTGCCTGTTCAAGCAGGGGATGGAAGCCTGGTCCCTGTACAGGAAGACCGGTATTCCCACTACCCACCATATTGCCAGATCCCTGGAGGAAAGCGGCTATACAGGACATAACACACCGCCGCTGCGTTACCCTTATCCCATCATCGAGTCCTCACTCAACGGAGCCAATTCAGCCGGACCCATGGCCGATGTGGATGATGACTTCTGGGGAAAGCAAATGTGGTTTGACACCCGTACCGGGTTAAAATAAATTTAATGAACAGGTGTGACCGTTAGTTAGCAGCAAGGTCCCGCCTTAGAAGGTCGCTGCAACATAAGAACGGGGAGCTTCCACAGAGGCTCCCCTTCTGTTGATGAGGTTCCACCTGTGTGGGGTTTTTAAGGCCTATTGCGTGGTTGTTGAGTTTCCCTTCTGTCTGGCGTCACCGTACCAGGATCCAAAAAGTAAATATGGAAGGCATCAAGCCACCCTATTTATTGTTATGCAACCACAATGCCTTTTATGATTTCATGGTAGCCACCGTTGCCACCTTTCCCCACCAGGCATTCTATGTGGTGGCGGTGGACGGATTCATAGGCAGGGAATGGCTTATGAGGCGTATAGGATGCATAGGTAAACAAAAGTTCACCAACGATATAGCCTTGATACGCCATTTAAAAACAGTGGTGGAGAGGGGAAAATTGCCGCCATATATCCCGAGGCGCGTTATTCCCTTTGCGGAACGAACGCGATCTTGCCGGAGTCTCTGGGCAAGCTTGTCAAACGTCTTGGTGTGCCTGTTGTAACACTTATTGCCTACGGTCACCACATCAATGCACCTTTCTGGAACCAGAAAACACGCATGGTAAGGACCAAGGCTACCATGACACGCATCATTACCCGGGAGGAAGCTTGTACGCTGCCTGTAGAGCAAATTAACCGGATCATAAACCAGGCTTTCGAGTACGATGATTTTGCCTGGCAACGTGAAAATAAGATCCCGGTGCTCTATAAAGACAGGGCAAGCGGGTTGCACAAGGTATTGTATCAGTGTCCCGATTGCAGGACAGAGTACAGGATGGATTCAGGCGGAACTGAAATCTGGTGCAATCAATGCGGAAAACGCTGGAGCATGTCTGAATACGGTGAATTGAAGGCCCTGGAAGGGGAAACTCATTTTGCCCATATTCCCGATTGGTATGAATGGGAAAGGGAACAAGTACGCAGAGAGGTTGAAGAAGGCCGTTATTCTTTTAGAGGTGATGCCACAGTCAGAATGCTCCCCAATTCCAAGGGTTTCATTGATTTTGGCAAGGCTGTGCTAACCCATAATATGGAAGGTTTTACACTGGAAGGATGCCATGACGGCGCCAGTTATACCCTGAATATCCCGGCTCAATCTGTCTATGCCTGCCATATAGAATACAACTATGGCAAGTACAAAAGAGACTGTGTTGATCTCAATACCCTGAACGATTCTTTTTGGGTTTTTCCGGAAGGTGATGATTTCTCGGTGACCAAGATATCCCTGGCCACCGAAGAATTATTCAATTATAAAAAATTATAAGCTTTCCCGTAGGATAATTGCTGTTGCAGGAAATCTTCTGCGTATTCCAGCTTCAGGTCTTTGATCTCACCTTTCCTGTTGTATACAGGGTTGATAATGGGATTAAGAAATCCTCCGTACGGTTTCAGTTCCAGTGCGGCGTAACGTTCCAGCACCTCGCTGTGCAGCTCCCGGTCAACCTGAATGGCGTATTGTTCAACCAAGGTCTTTCCAGCCTGGTAATCCCCTTCTGATTTGATCCTTTGCATATGCTCAAGCAATGTGGCAAACAGCTGGCGAAGTTCCCCGAAATCATTGATCACAAAGTAAGTTTTCCCGTCCCGAATCTTTCTTTCAATGGCGTTACCGTTTTGCAGCGCCCATGATGCGATCAGCTGACGGCATTGCATATGCGCCTGTGTTATGTTTCTATCCGGTTCTATGCGTACCAGCTGGGTAAACAGACCATTGCGGATGTAATTGACATATTCGGCCTTGTAAGCTTCCGGGTCGGTCAGGATTCCCAGTTCGATCAGCCTGGGGTCTGCAAGGTAATACAAGGCAAACAAATCGGCCCGGGCTTCTTCCAATGTGGAACTGTATTCTCCCAGTGCGCCTGAAGACACACCCGGCAGCAGCTGCCCCGAACCGTGCCCCAGGCATTCGTGCAGGTCTGTGTGCAGGTCTCCTGTCATGGTTCCGTATTGCTTTACCAGGGCCACTTCCCTTTCATCCCAGGAGAATTCGTCAAGCATGTTCCTGGGTGATTCCTGGGCGGCCTTGTCATAGGCATTCGTGATATTGGCAATGGTAACGGACTTGGATCCGTATTCCTTTCTTATCCAGTCCGAATTCGGCAGGTTTATGCCAATGGGGGTGGAGGGGTATGAATCGCCTCCGAGCATGGCAACGTTTATCACTTTGGCCGAGACTCCTGTCACCTGTTCTTTTTTGAACCGTGGATCAACAGGGGAGTTGTCCTCGAACCACTGCGCATTTTGGCTGATAATGGTTGTTCTGCGGGAAGCATCCTTGTCGGTAAAATATACGTTTCCTTCCCAGGACCCTTTTCTGCCCAGGGGATCACCATACACTTCTATAAAGCCGTTGATGAAATCTGTAAAAGTATCATTATCCTGTACCCAGGCCACATTGAAGGCATCCCAAAGGGCCAGGTCCCCGGTTTGATAATAATCTATCAGTGTTTTGATATAAGAAGCTTGTTCAGGGCTCTCTGCCACACCGGCCGCTTTTTCCAGCCAGTGACATATCTTCCGGATGGCAGGTCCGTACAGCCCGTCGGCTTTGTAGGTTTCTTCAAGAATGGTTCCATCTTTCCATACCAGACGGCTGTTTAGACCGTATTCAACGGGACGGTGGTCACTGGTATCCTCCATGGCGGCGTAGAATTCTTCGGCCTGCATGCGGTTAACACTGTCGTAAAAATTGGTTGATGATGTGAGGAGCAGGTCACCTTCTTTGCTCATGCTTTTACGCATCTTGTAAAGCGTGGGGTTGCACATGATCTCTACCATGGAGTCTATGTCTGCAGTCACATCCGAATTTTCCAGGAGCTGTTTCATGTAATCGGCCGAACAGGAAGGCAGTATTTTTTCTTCTGCGTAATGGTGGTGTATGCCGTTACTGAAAAAAACCCGTTTGGCGTAGACCAGAAAATCCTGGAATTCAGGAGTTTCTCTATTTCCCGTATAGGTTTCAAGAATGGCTTCAAGGCATTTTCTCACTTGCAGGTTGTGTTTGAAATTCTGGTCCCAGAAAATGTCCCTGCCGCATTTGGCAGCTTCTCCCATGTAGTAGACAAATGTCTTCTGCTGCAAACTAAGGTCATCCCATCCGGGAACCTGGTACCGTATGATCTTTATGTCAGCAAATTCTTCTACCAGGTACCTGAATTCAGATTCCTGGTTTTTAGTTTCTTTCGGACCCTGGTGACAGGATAATCCCGCTATGCCTGCCAGACAGGCAAAAGCAATTTTCATTGTTTTCATTGTTATGCTAATGGTTACGGATTTTTTGCACACTCCGGTTCAGATGACGCACCAGGGTAAAGGCGGTAATAGCCACCGGAATAATCAGCGGCAGCCAGGAAAGGAATCCGGTACCTTCCGGCTGCCATAATTTCCCCGCAGAAAAACCGGAGGAGATGCTGTCCCGGAAGCGGTCTTCCACACCCTTGATATGCCATTGCAATGAATTACGCTCTGCCCTGAGCTGTTCAATAGTGGTGATTTGTGAATAAATGGTTTTTCTGCTTTTCATAGGTCATTCCTCCCATTGTTGGGGTCCTTTTCCTCAAAGAACATTTTTGCGAACAACCTGACAAAATTATTAACAAACAACTTCTTTCTCAGCAGGAACAAGACCAGGAACAACAGCAGAAAGAAACCTCCCGTAATTAAAGAAGCTGTTACGGCATTGTCAAGTACTGTACCAAGCCATTTGTTGAACCCTGTGGCCAGAAAAACCAATGCAACCAGAAGCACGAGCATCAGAAGAAAAATACTAAGGAAGCGGTTGATGGCCAGACTCAGGTTTTCCACCAATCCCAGTTTGAATGCATCTGACTTCAGGCCAAGGTATTCCTTAACCGATTCTTTCATATTCATCGCGATTTTCTTTAGGCTTCCAGGCCTTCTTCCTGGTTTTTAGGGAAACGCTTGTGGTATTCTTTTTTTATCCCGTCAACTCCTTTGTCTACCGTCTCTTTAATTTTTTCCCTTGTTTCACCACCTTTTGCAGGGGCAAACAACAGTGCCAGCGTGGCTCCAATTACTGCGCCACCCAGTAATGCAAGTACATGTGAACTTTTCATAATACAAGTATGTTTTGATGATTTGTCTTCTTACAAAGATAAGAAAAAGGATTATCTTTACATTATGAAAAGTGTTAAACTTTTGTGGCTGTTTGGATTTTGCCTGATAATTCCTGCTTGCGAAAAATGTCTCATACCTTGTGACAAGTACGAGCATAACCTGCTCATATATATGGCAGCCGATAATAGCCTTTCAGATATCTCGCAGATCAACATGGCCGAGATCATCACAAATGCCACAGTCCCTTCAGATCATGCACTATTTGTGTTCATAGACAGAAAAAGCCAGGGAGCCTTCCTTATCCGGGCCAAAACACGCAAGAGCTTTCTCATACTGGATACACTCTACAGGTATGGGAATGTTAACTCGGTGGAGCCCCAACTGTTAAGCCAGGTAATAGGACAAGCCAGGGAAGAATGTCCCGCCAAAACATACGGTCTGTTGTTATGGTCACACGGAACAGGCTGGCTGCCCCGGGGACTGTATGGAGAGATCCCGCAATACCCCATAAAACCCTTGTCATTAATAACTCCGTTTGAATATGATATTACCGATCCTGCCTATCCCCGCACAAAGACGTTCGGACAGGACGGTACGACCGAGATGGAGATCAGTGACCTGGCAAGAGCGCTACAAAATTATCATCACGATTATATTTGTTTTGACGCCTGCCTGATGGCCGATATTCAGACGTATTACCAGCTCAGGGATGCCTGTGATTATATCATGGGATCTCCCGCCGAAATCATTGATACCGGTTTCCCTTACAACAAACTGACCTCTGTGTTGTTCCCCTATAAAGGTCTGGCAAGCCTTACCGCACTGTGCGATGCTTTTTATGATAAATACAACTCCAAAACAGGATATAACCGTTCCGGAACCATATCCCTGGTCAGGGCAGACCGTATTTCCGGATTAGCCCAGGCTTTCAAAACCCTGGTCAAAAATGGAGGAGTTGATTCCCAGGGATTGAACAGAGACAATCTGCAAACGTATGACCGCCTGACAGAACATGTTTTCTGGGATATAGACCAGATGGCAGGATTGCTGGGCAGCGCAAATGATTACGCCCGATTTAGAACGGAGCTGGAAAAAACAGTGGTGTACAAAAAAGCCACCGAAAAGTTCATCACCATACCCATAAACCATTATTCCGGACTGGCAGCCTATCTGCCCACTGCCTTTCTTCCCCGGACACAGTCTGCTTTCCGCGCCAGCAGTTGGAATTATTTCCTGGAGTGGTTGCCTCTGTCTGAATGATTTTGCAAAATCCCGGATTTTATTTACTTTTGCGCGCCCTGAGCGGACCTTAGTAAGGTGCCATGGGATTCGGGAATATTCCTGGATTGAGTAACACTATCAACTAAACACTGTCATGAAACAATTTGAAATTAACGCCCACAAACGTGAAAACTTCACAAAAGCAGCAGTAAAACAACTGCGCAGAGAAGGAATGGTACCTTGTGTACTATACGGAAACGACACAGAAAATATCCATTTCGCAGTTCTGGAGAAAGACCTGAAGGACCTGATCTACACCCCTTCGTCTTATATCATATCAATAAATATTGACGGGAAAAAGAGCCTGTGTATCCTTCATCAGACGCAGTTTCATCCGGTATCAGATAAGATCCTTCATCTTGATTTTCTGGCCATTGACCCCGCCAAACCCATTACCATCCAGGTGCCTGTATCCATATCAGGAAATTCAGAAGGAGTTCGTCAGGGCGGTAAACTGCAGGTCCTTAACAGGAAACTTCTTATCAGTGGCTTTTTGAAAGACCTGCCCGACCAACTCAACCTCGATGTTACTGATCTTGTTTTGGGCAAAGCCATCACGGCCGGAGATCTAAAATATGATAACATACGGATCATGTCCCCGCGGGGTACCATCATCTGCATGGTCAAAATGACAAGGGCTTCAACTTCTGCTACTGCAACTGCTGTTGAAGAGACTGAAGAAAAACCTGCAGAAGCATAGGCATTGTACTGAATCATGTCTTATCTGGTAACAGGACTTGGAAACATAGGAACTGAATATACCGGTACACGCCACAACATCGGTTTTTCAGTGCTGGATGCCTGGGCCTCGTTGCGAAAAACAACTTTTTCCACCCTGCGGTATGGGTCGATGGCCTGTATTAAACACGCAGGAAAGACAGTATGGCTGCTAAAACCTTCCACTTATGTGAACCTTAGCGGTAAAGCCGTTCGTTATTGGATGAAGGAAGAAAACATCCCGCCGGAAAACCTGATGATCGTGGTGGATGATGTGGCCCTGCCTTTTGGAAAACTCAGGATGCGGGCACGGGGTAGCGATGGTGGCCACAATGGTTTGAAACATATTTCCTTAACTCTGGAAACAGAGGAATATGCCCGACTGAGAATAGGGGTAGGTGGTGATTTCCCAAAAGGGTATCAGGCAGACTATGTGCTGAGCCGGTGGAATGATCAGGAAATAAAGGAGTTACCCTTTATATGCAACAATGCCATTGAGGCGCTGGAGCTTTTCGTCCGGCAGGGGATTGACCGGGCGATGAATCTGGTCAACACAGCAGATCCGGGGAACTGAACGTATGCGAATAGATAAATACCTTTGGGCAATCCGGGTTTTTAAAACCAGGGCCGATGCGGTTGATGCCTGCCGGGGATCCCGTATAAAGATTGACGGGCAGAGCGTGAAACCTTCCCGGGAAGTTCGCCAGGGGGATACCATAGTGGTCAGGAAAGGAGCCGTCTGCCATGAATACCTGGTTCTAATGCCCGTTGACAGGCGCCAGCCAGCGAAGGATGTTCCCCTTTATGTACGCGATGTGACGCCTGCGGAAGAATTGAAGAAGCTTGCACTGCCCGCTGAAACAGTTGTTATTTACCGCAAGAAGGGAACCGGACGACCCACTAAGAAAGAACGCCGTCAATTGGATGAAATAATGGATATTAACGGGTGATCTCCAGAAGTTTAGTCTTGCCCCCGGGAATAATTTTCCAATAATTCACAGAGGCCGGGACCAGCAGGCACCCGTTTTCGGAACGGTAATAAACCCCATCTGTTTCTATTCCCAATGAGCCTCCCACTTCCAGATAGACCACAAATTTGTCTAAAGCGGATCCGTCGATTTCCATTGGCTGATCCAAATCCAGTAAACGTACCTTAAAATACGGTGAATCGGCCAGAACACCGGAAGTGGCAGGGTCAGGAATGTGTTTGCTGAAATTGATCGCGTCCAGGGCCAGTTCAAGGTGCATTTTCCGGGCGGTTTGGCGGTTGTGTTCCCTTCCCCAGTCGTACACCCGGTACGTGATGTCCGAAACTTGTTGTACTTCGGCAATGGTCAGTCCGCCCCCGCATGCATGTATCAGTCCGGCAGGAATGAAATAGCATTCACCATTAACAGGGGTGATACAATTCATCACCTGGGGCAAGGTTTCATTTTCACAATGGGAATAAAACTCCTCTGGTGTCATACCCCTGTTAAAGCCCAGATACAGGCGGGCCCCGGGTCTGGCATCCAGAATATACCACATTTCAGTTTTCCCGTATGCGTGGTGCATGGCTGCTGCCCTTTTGTCGTCAGGATGCACCTGAACCGAAAGAAAACCATTAACGTTCAGATACTTTATAAGCAGAGGAAACTCATCTCCGCAGGCATCATAAATTCCGGCTCCCACCAAATCGGCCAGGTACACTTCAAGGGCTTCGTTAATGGTGTTTCCTTTCAAAAAGCCATTCTCAATCACCGACACATCCCTGTTCAGGCCGCTCAGGACCCAGGTCTCTGCTCCCCAGACCCGGTCTATGAAGATGGGTTTAAAACTAAGAGGATACAGATTCGTGTTGTTGTTCATAATCAATGTTTAATTGAGAAGCAGGAGCCAGTTTTTTGTTCAGATAGAGCAAGGTCAGGCCAAGCAGAATTACAGAAGCAGCCAGTGCAATGTAAAAAATGGTATTGCCGGTCAAAGACCTTAAAGATGTATCTGCAGCCATCTGGGGGAACAAGCCTGCCAGTAGAAATGACAAACCGTTATTAATGGCATGCAGGGCTACACAGGCCCAGTAGGAACGTGTCCTGTAATAAACCCAACCTAGAAGACAACCTATCAGGAACGCCGGGACAGCCTGCCAGGGATTGGCATGGATTACGCCAAACATCAGGGCAGACCATGCTATGGCTTTCCAGGGAGCCATATGCTGCAACATCCCCTTTAAGGCAACTCCCCGCAGCAGCCACTCTTCCAGAAGGGGAGCGGCAATAACAACGGCAACAAAGGTAGGCAGGTTGTTTTCGGTCATTTTGGCAAAAATCTCCTTCATGAATTCAGGCATCTCCAGCCAATCGGTTAGGGGATCCATGATCACCGACATGGTAACGATCAGGACCGGCAGTGCCAGAATGAAAACAGGCAGGGGCACATTGCCAAGACGGGGTCTTGGGTTGGGATAGGGTGGCCTGTCCTGTTCCACGGCCCGATAGTAGTTATTGCGGGCGCGTAAATACACATATAAAAACACAAAGATGAAAGGAATCACATAAACCACAGGGGTGCTCCAGCCTGAAGCGCTGGTCAGGGAGAGGGTGCCAGGTCGTATCAGGTTAATTATGAATACAATTGAAGCGGTAAATATGGTGCCTGCAACCAACAGGATGGCCAGCATGATAAGCCATGATTCTCCCAATTTGGGTCGGTAATAATCAAAAAATTTTTTCATGGGATAAGATAGTTAGCTAAAATAATGGATTTGGGTATAATCCTGTGCGGTGCAGGGAGTGCAACCTGTCCACCACACCTGCCCGGTCTTCCCTGTAGGTGACACCAAACCAATGGGCTTTGGTATTCAACACGTGACAATTTCCTTCCCCTGATCTGATGATCTGGTTTACCATGGTAGGAAGGTGGTACTCCGATGCCGGTTCCTGAATATGCTGTGCCAGGAATTCAGTGACCAGGCGCTTTGCCTTTGGGTACACATCGGGCAGAAAACCCCAGCAATTCATTGAACACAGATCCCCGGGGCTTAATTCAAGAAGTTGAGGATCCTGATTATTGCCCGGTACGGTGCAATAAATCTTTCCATTATCGTACCGCCTGATTTTGAAACGTTCCACCACGTCTGTCAACAGACCTTCGCTGTTGCTGTGACATATCCCCCTGGATACGGGGCCCGAAGGTGACAGTGTGTTTTCCAGGCGGTACCCGACCATGGCGCAGGCACCCTGCTCAAGGTCTTTCCGGACCAGGAAGTCATGCAGAACACAGAAAGCATCGCGTCCGTAAAAATCATCTGCATTGATGATACCAAAGGGAGTGTCTACACATTTTGCCGTTGTTAGCAGGGCATGTCCTGTTCCCCATGGTTTTTCCCTGCCGGCAGGAGGGGTGAAGGGTGCCGGAATATCTTCCAGTTCCTGTGTTACGAATTCAAAAGAAAAGCTCCTGCCATATCTGGTAACACAAACACGGTTAAACTCCTCTCTGAAGGATTCCCTTATCACAAAAACGATCTTTCCGAATCCTGCCCCCAGGGCATCGTAGATGGAATAATCCATGATAGTTTCTCCGTTCGGGCCCAGTCCGTCTAATTGCTTAAGCCCGCCGTAGCGGCTGCCCATGCCGGCAGCCATGATAACCAATGTTGGCCGCATATTGAAAATCCTCTTATATTTGTTGTAGAAAATCCATTCCCATGTCTAAGCATTTCACATATGACCGTTTTTTGAAGTTGCTCAAAAACAGGTATTTTATTGTGACTGTGGTCTTCATTGTCTGGATACTCTTTTTTGATAATAACAGCTTAACCAGTTGGGTACGAACGCTGGGAGAATACTCGGCCAACAAGTCTCAGCAAAGATACTACAAAGAAAAGATTCATCAAACCGAAAGCAAGTTAAGGGAATTGCAATCGAATAAAGACTCCCTGGAAAAATTTGCACGGGAAAATTATTATTTTCACCGGCAGGACGAAGACGTGTTCATAGTCACGCCAGGTCCAGCAGATCCCTCAGATCGCTTCCCATATAGGTAGGCCCTCCGTCGCAGGGCAGTCCTTCCGGGTTATAATAAAACTGATCAATCCCAAAAACCTGGGCTCCTTCAATATCAGTCTGAAAATTATCTCCCACCATGATTGTCTCTTTTTTCTTTCCGTTGATAGAGGTAATGGCCGCTGCAAAAATTTTCGGATTTGGCTTATGAAATCCCACTTCCTCCGAGACGAACACCCGGTTACCAAAAAAGCGGTCTAAACCGCAATTCCGGACCTTGTCATACTGCACCTGTTTAAAACCGTTGGTTAGTAGAGCCATCTGGCAGCCTTTATTCCGAAGGTGTTCCAGTACCTGTGCGGCGTGAGGCATCAACTTTGTTTTGGTTGGCATCAGTTCCAGGTATTGCTCTCCAAGTACAGGACCCAGTTGACCGGCACCGGGTACTCCTGCCTGTTCAAGCGTAATGACAAACCGCACGTTGCGGAGTTTTTGCTGCGTTATCTGCCCTGCTTCGTACATTTCCCATAGTTGCTTGTTGCTGGCACGGTACATTTGATAAAAGGCTGCAGGATCGGCTATGTACTTCAGAAGACCGTGCTTCTGTATCAATTCGGTAATGCAGTCCAGGGCATTTCCTTCAAAATCCCAAAGCGTATTGTCCAGGTCAAAAAGAAAAAAGCGGTACTTCATGGAGAACAGGATTGCTAATGGCCTGTATAATTGAGTGGTGTTATCTGGAGCAGTTCGTCTTTCACCTCCTGGCTTATGTCCAGGTTGCGAATAAAAGCATGCAGGTATTCTTTATCTATGTGCATGTTGGTGCGGGTGAGCACCTTCAGGGTTTCGTAAGGCTGAGGATAGTTTTCCCTTCTGAGAATGGTCTGTATGGCCTCAGAAATAATTGCCCAGTTCTCATCAATATCTCTTTCAATGGCAGGCCTGTTGAGTAGCACTTTATCGAAACCTTTTTGCAACGATTTAAATGCCAGCAGTGTATGTGCCAGAGGAACCCCAAGGTTACGCATAACGGTAGAGTCTGTAAGGTCACGTTGTAACCGGGAAACAGGCAGTTTGGCGGCCAGATGGCCAAATATGGCATTGGCTACCCCAAAGTTGCCTTCTGCATTTTCAAAATCAATGGGGTTGATCTTATGGGGCATGGCCGAAGATCCTATCTCCTGGTCCTTAATATGTTGCTTAAAATAATTCATAGATATGTAAGACCACATATCCCTGCTCAAATCTATACATATGGTGTTGATCCGGCTCAGGTTGTGACACAGGGCGGCTATATGGTCGTAATGCTCTATCTGTGTGGTGGGGAAAGAACGTTGAATCCCCAGAGTGATGTTGAGGAACTTGTCGGCAAACTTGTGCCAGTCCATTTGCGGGTATGCCACGTTGTGCGCATTGAAGTTCCCTGTAGAGCCACCGAATTTTCCTGTGAAGGGAATCTGCTCAAGGCTTTTGAGCTGTTCATCCAGCCGGACTTTGAAGACCTGGATCTCCTTACCCAGTCTGGTGGGTGAGGCAGGTTGTCCGTGTGTATGGGCCAGCATCACTACCGGCGCCCACTCCCTGGACCTTTCTTCCAGCATATTGATGATCTTTCGCAACAAAGGAATGTATTCTTTTTGTATCCCGTGCTTCAGGCTCATGGGAATGGCCGTGTTATTGATATCTTGTGAAGTGAGTCCAAAATGGACGAATTCACAATACTTCTCCAGCCCAAGGGCTTTCATCTTGTTTTTAAGGAAGTATTCAACCGATTTTACATCATGGTTGGTGACTTTTTCCTGTGCCTTGATTACCTTGGCATCGGTTATGGAAAAATTCTTGTAAAGGTTACGTAATATAGGGAACCAGCGTGAATCCACATCTTTCAACTGGGGGAGGGGCAGTTTGCACAAAGCAATAAAATACTCCACTTCTACATGAAGCCTGTAACGTATCAGTGCGAATTCGGAAAAATACTGATTCAGGGGTGCCGTAGCGGCATAATACCTTCCGTCAATAGGGGAGATAGCAAGCAATGGGTTAAATTCCATGATGAAATGATTTGATTAATGCTCAAATATACTCATTTTTCTGAACAGCGTAATTATCCCTACAGCATGCGATACATCGTGAACACGAAGAATGGAGACCCCTTTTAACAGCAGCTGAAGATGAAGGGCCGAGGTGCTGACCAGCGCATTTTCAGGCGTTGTGCCCAAGGGAAGATAGGTCATTCTTTTTCTTGATATCCCTGCCAGTAAAGGAGCGCAGGGCTCCCCCTGTTCGTTCTCCGGCACCAGGGAATGCAGTGAGGAGAGGACCTCAAAATTCTGGTCAATATCCTTGTTGAATCCAAATCCGGGATCCAGGACGAATTCCCTGATACCATACCTGGCAGCCTGGTCCCTTACCTTTTGAAAAAAAAGGGTGATACCCCCGGGTCCTGCATATGGTTCCTGGTGCATGGCAATCCATGGCAGATCAAGAGAGGCGATCATAGGCAGCATGGCCTTGTCGGATTTCCCTGCAAATATGTCGTTTACCCAGAACCGGCCAAGTATTGAATAGGCTTTTTCCACGATCATGGGCCGGAAAGTGTCTACAGAAAAAAGAGCATCGGGATATGTTTCCCTGGCCAGCTTAAGCACGGGTTCCAGCCTGTTCCATTCTTCGGTTGGCGTTGGCCAGGATGCGCCGGGTCTGGTGGAGCAGGCACCGATATCCACTATGGCAGCTCCCTCCTGTAACATGCTTTGGATCCGTTCAAGAGCGCTGGCCGGGTCCATGGCACGGGAGCCGGCGTAAAAAGAATCGGGGGTACAGTTAACCACCCCCATAATGGCAGGGAAGCTGATGTTCATAAAACAAAAGTAATAAAAAACGGAAAAGGATTTTTTTATATAATTTTGTACTATGTTGATTGTTCTGGAAGGTTTGG
>MWDM01000034.1 GCA_002070565.1 Bacteroidetes bacterium ADurb.Bin139 | reverse complement strand
CTTCCAGCACAAAAGAATACCGGGATCGGAAAGGTACTAAGCGCGAATGTCTTTATGGAAGTTTTTTTCCCAGAGCAAATTTCCCTGTTAGACGAGTCCTTTTTGCTACGACTAGTACTTTGTAACAATTAAAAGTTCAATATTGGATAGAGGCGTTTCAGCTTTATTCGTGCCCCTGTGGTTTTGAACTGCCAATTGACACTCTTCTGACCAGCATTACGTTCTTCATCCCAGGACGAGAGTTCCTTATTGAGATTATCAATATTGTCGGTGTATAAAGAAGTTGAACAGGCTTTTCGTACATACAGACAGCAGGACGCCGCTTATCGTAAGGGCGGCTGTATACTTCAAGCACATTCTCCATTGCAGTCACAAAAGCAACGTTGTGGGAAGATGGAATGCACCAACATTTTTTCAGGTGAAGCTTATATTCGTTTTTTTTAGAATGCGTCCGATCTGCGCATTTTCGATGTTACAGGGTGTCAGGCACACTCCTGGCAGGCACTGCTTCTGGAGGGCGGTCGCTTACACTACTTGGAACGGAGAGCCTCGGCAAAAAGAAAAAGCTCTCCGTTCCAAGTAGTGTAAGCGACCGCAGCAGTCAGCAAAAGCAAGGAGAAGCCCCGGCAAAAAAAAAGCGCTCCGTTCTATGGGGTGGCAGCGCCCTGAAGCGGCTTTGGAAGAACCATATGTTAGCATGTTGGTGAAATTTTTATTAACTTTAAGGGATTTACATTTTGTGCAGGTTCTGCTCTAAGGTTCCTCCCTCACCATCTGTTAAATATAAGGCCTAAGCCACGGTCGCATTGAGCTAGAGGTTTTGGTGCATATAGCGTAAAAATTAAATATCAATAAATGGCAAACTCAGATTCATTCAACAAAAGACAAATAGAAAAAAACAAAAGAGCCAAACGGAAAGAAAAACAAAAAAGAAAAGAGAATCGTAAAAATTCTCCAAAGAGTTCATTTGAAGATATGATTGCCTATGTAGACCAGAACGGGGTAATCACCAGTACGCCTCCCGAACTCATTAAGCCCGAAGACACTACGGGAACAGATGAGACTTAAGCGCCCGCCAATACTATGGCTTAAAGCCTGCGGTTACAAGATCAAAAGGCACATTCTCGGCGCGTGAAACAGAGACCTTGAATCCGGTCACCCTGCCTTTCCGGTTCCTTTCAAATTGAAATTCTCCATTCCCTACTGAAGTAAAAAAATCTCCCGAAAGGTGTTGCAAGGTAAAAACGTCTTCTGCCCTGCGGCATACTTTTAATTGTCCGTCCAGCACAAACAGGCGGTATATGGTCTCAATATCGGGGCTATAATAATTCCCTGCAAATTCCGCCAGGTCTGCTTCCCGTGTCTCTGAGATCTTTCCTTCGTAAACGGCCGGGACTGCCGGCGGTGCCTGGGCTGTCTGCTGCTGTGGGTCCTGACCTAAAAAGATGGCCGCTATCCGGCGCCCGAAGTCTTCCGGGTAGAATGCCGCAAAGTTGCTCAGCAATACAACAGAAAGCTGTTTTTGAGGATACCAGGCAAGCCATGCCCTGTACCCTGCTGTATACCCGCTGTGTGCTATCTGGTCAAAACCATATACTTTGTCAATGGTAAGGCCTGCCGCATAGGCTGTTCCCTGGCCGTTGTTCAGTTTTCTTTGGGTTACCCGGTTTGTGGCATACTCCGGGTTAAAAATCAGATGGTCCCGATACAAATTGTTCCAGCGGAGCAGATCGGCTGTTGTGGTGAGCAATCCGCCCGGTCCGTGCAGATTTTCAAACGGCATGTCCAGAAGGAAAGCACCTTTATGCCACGTATAGGCTGTGGATCGGCCAGGTACAACGGCCCTGTAGTTATCCCTCCAGAGTGTGCTGGTCATTCCCAGGGGCTCAAAAAAAGCCTCGGCCGTAAACTGTGCCATGCTTTTCCCCGTTACCTTTTCAATAATGAGCACCAGCAGCATATAATTAGAGTTGCTGTATGAATATTGGCTGCCAGGCAAAAAGTTCAGGCCGGATTGTTTAAAGATGATATCCCAGCCAAGTTCCTGAGTATAAACGCGGGTGGTGCGCGGCCAGCCGGTCAGAGCGTACAGTGATCCCCAGTCTTTTATACCGCTGGTATGGCTCAGGAGCATGTCAATGGTAATAGGGGCTTCGTATTCCCTGAGCTGGGGGATGTACTTTCGCACATCGTCATCCAGAGAGAGACTGCCTTCCTGGGCCAGTAACAATATCCCCGCCGCTACAAATTGTTTGGAGACCGAGCCGGCTTCAAAAAGCGTAGCAGTGGTGTTAGGAACCTTGTATTCCAGGTTGGCCAGACCGAAAGCTTTGTCGTAGATCAACCTTCCGTCTATGGAAACGGCCACGGCAACACCGGGCATATCGTTGTGGAACGATGCAAACAAGGCATCTATCCTGCCAGTGGTATCGTTCTCCTGAGCATGAAGTGATATGGTCAGCAATGTAAGCAGCAGCAGCAGTGTTTTTTTCATAGCAGCGGTCTTAATTAATAATGGTTTGTGCCTGGAAAGTGTGTATCCAAAGGTAATCAAAGTTTTCAGGAATTGTATTTGATATTTTCAGGGGAGTTATATCCTGGGTTTCTGGATAATGCGGAGGATCAGGGAGACCAGGTAGATCAAACCACCGTATATAATGGGGATCAATCCTACTTTCAAGCCTCCGAAGAAAACAGGCATTGGGACTTCGCCCGCGCGTTCAATAGCATCACATACCTGTGCCAGACCAAAAAGTGTTGACAGGATACCGGTAATCAATGCCATAAGGCCAATTTCCTTTACCCATGCAGGTGCCTTCCATACGGCAATAAATAAAAAGACCAGTAGTATGGTCAGGAGTCCCATAAAAACAGGACCACCTTCAATGAAAAAACGTAACATGATATTATTGTTTTATTGGTTATTGCAAAAGTATATCAACCTGCGTTCAACGCAAAGGTCGAATCCATCTGCCACGGTGTCAAAACCACCTTTTGGGATTTCTTCACGCAGCCTGGGCGGAAAATTCGCTGAGAAATGCCTATTTTTGAACATGAGAAAACTTTTTGGTCTGTTATATTGGCTGGTGGTAGTGATGTTGATGAGCCTAGTCTTTACCAGTGTGGTGGATGGCTACTCCAAAGCCTTCCTGCTGGCCATCATGTTCCTGCCCGGAGCATTACTCGCCAAATTCCTTATGAAAGATCTGTCCTTCGAGAACAGGTGCAAGGGAATCCTGCACTGTATCTGCCTGGCCGTCTCCACCCTGCTAACAGAATACCTGTGTATCATTTTTACCAGCTGGTACCTGTTTAAACTCTTTCCGGAGAACCTGCCCGACCTGATCTTCAATCCTATCCTGATATGGCTTCTTCTGGCCGTCTTTGTCGCCATGGAGCGTTTCCTGCAACATTATCTGGTGAAATCCGTACAGCCCGATGAATACATCACCTTCATCTCTGACCGGAAAAAAGTCACTATCAGGATAGATTCAATTCTGCTGGTGGAATCGTGCGACTCTGAAGTGTGGATACGTACAGCCTGTGATACGGACTACCGTACCAAAATGAAAATATCACAATGGGAGTCGGTTCTTGATGAGCGATTCATCAGGGTACACCGTTCCTATCTGGTCAATGTGAACCAGATAGGACATGCCACATCAAGCCAGGTGACCGTGGGACATCACGTCATAGAAGTCTCCAGAAAATACAGGGACACCTACCGGCGGTCAGCTCAAACACACACCTGAAATTTTCTCACTCAGGCAAGAACCCGTACGCTTTACTTAAGAACAACGGATAGGTAGGTTCACGTTGCCACATGTTCAGGTAATAGAGTACAATCAGTTCGTTTTCAGGATCTATGATGTATTCCGTCCCCAGCATGCCTCCCCAGGCATAAGCACTGTTGGATACCTGGAGAACGGGCTTCTTCAATTCATTATAAAGCTCAAAGCCGAGGCCGAAGCGGAATCCCTCCCCACCTGAATTCACCTCGGGAAGGCGGTTGATCGTGGTCATGGCCTCTATGGTCTCGGCTTTTAGGATCCGATGGCCATTGAAAGTGCCTTTATTGAGCATCATCTGGCAAAACCGGGCGTAATCCCCTATGGGACCGTTCAACCCGATGGCTCCTTCACAGTATGTCTGGTCCGAACAAAACGTACCCTGTACAAACGTGTTCATCATAATGGCAGGCTCCAGTTTGCCGTCTGCAGAGTTGTAGGGCTTGACAAAGTTTTCCAGTTTGTCGGGTGTGTAATACCAGTCTGTATTTACCATGCCCAGGGGATCCAGGATGGTTTCCTTTACATATTCACGCAGGGATTTCCCGGAAATCAGCTCTATCATATAGGCCAGCATGTTCGTGCTCACATGGTAATTCCATTCTGTTCCCGGATCAAATCCAAGCGGGTATTTTGCCAGGTCCAGCATAGTCTCTTCCAAAGTCGGAAAGCTGTTTTCCCCCACATAGTAGCTGTGCTGCCCACAGGGACCGGATTGAGTTTCAGTCGCTGGTGCTGCTGTGTTGGGTGCTGCTGCTTCCGCTTTTGCTGCCTCGGCCTTTTCGGCTGCTGCCTTCTCTGCCTCGATCCGGCGGATATCGGCCACCAGCCCTGCTCCCAGCCCCGAACTGTGCGACATCAGGTGCGCAAAGGTCATAGGCGCTGCAACCGGACGGGTCTCGTAGGTCCCATCTGGATTGACTGCCGTCACCACCTGGTCCGGGATTCCCGGAAAATACTTTGAAACCGGATCGTCAACCGACACCAGCCCCTTCTCTACCAGGGTCATGAACGCCGCGGTGGTAATGGCTTTTGTTTGCGAGAACAACATGTAATAATCTGCCGTTGTAGCAGGGATCTGGTTCTCCACGTTTTTCCATCCAAAAGCTTTGTGGTAGATCACATTTCCTTTCCAGGCCACAAAGGCTGTCACACAATTTGCTTTGCCATCGTCAACAAACGACTGCAACAGCGAATCTACACCCTCAATTTTTACCGGATCGATTTCCAATTCGACCAGGTCTGGATTTTGGTTAAAATCTTGCGGCAGCTTGTCCTTGCCAGGACCGCTGCATTGCCAGGCCATCATGACCGGCAACAGAATCAATAGAGTAACGTTCTTTTTCATCGGTAATTAGGTAATATGTTTGCTAAGGTAATATTTTGTGCCAAAAAATGTACAGGTCGTGCAGCTACTCCCTTACACCCAGTGTAAAGTGCAGGAGTGTGGGGATTTCTCCAATGTAGGGTCCGCCCCAGTCGGTCTGGTCTCCGTTTAGGATCCGGATCATCTGAAACTCGCCTTTTTCATAGTACCCTTCCATCACTTTAAGGTATTGCCAGTTTTTCCCTTCGTTCTTTCCAATGGGATTGAACGTGAAACGGCAGGTAGTACCAACGGCCAGGAATTCGTTTTCATCCAGTTTGATGATCATCGCTTTGCCGTTACGGTTCTGGGGTTGCTGATCCTGAAGAAGGTCTAGTCTTTGTCCTTTGCCAAACCTGATTACGGCTTCCCAGTCGCCCAGGTTTATGCGTTGCGAAGGGTCGCCTTCTTCAGGTTCAACCACAGACTGAATGCGGCCTTCAAAGCTCCATTGTGCCAGCTTCCCGGCCATAGGAGCCAGCAACTTGTAATCTTCGGCCAAAGGATTGGGACGGTCACCGGCTGCTCCGCCCCAGCGGGTGTCTATCCCAAACGAGGCAAAGCCAATGCCTTTTTCAATAACCTTGTACAGGTACTTCGCATGATCCCCCACCTCCGGGACCATAAGCGCGTTATCCCCACGGGCATACAACTCTATCACCTTCAGGACGGTCTCGTCTCCGCGTAAATAAATATCAGGAGCCACAATGTCGATGGATGGGGCAGCTGCCTTCCATATGGGGATAACGTTATCCGTTGGACCACCGCTTTCATAGTGGGTAGCTGGCGGATTGGTGAGCGGGTCCCGTAAGGCCGCATTCACGAACATGGGCAGCGGGTTGACCGCTTTCCCGGCAGCAGCCACATACTCAATGTAACTGGCCACATGCCAGGCATGAAAATACTCATCGGCATCCTTGCCGAAAACTTCCTCCCACGTTCCCCGGGCACCGGCAGGAATATTCAGTTGTTCCAACACTTCGGCCTTAAGCAAAGCCTCGGGTACGGGTTGTTCAAAGAGCTGTTGCGCGGCGGGACAATAATCGCGCACGCTGTACCAGGATCCGGGCTCATTCTGCACCTGCACCATAATTACGGTGTGCCCGGGGTCGGCCTTTTTCAGGTACCTCATGAATTCGGTGAAGGCACCGGCATCGGCTTCCATGGCAGCGGTTGCATGCGGTGAGGGGGAATCCACATAACGGCCCTCCTTGTTCATGAGATTGGGATACTTCTTAGCGTCATTTTTCATCCACTGGGGCATGTAATGGTTGCTTCCGTTTTTCCAGGTGGCAAACCACAGCAATACCAGGCGGACATCCCTTTCCCTGGCCTGATCCAGCACCATTTGTATTATGGAATAATCATATTTTCCGGGCTCGGGTTCAAACTGTTCCCAGTATATGGGAATTTCCAGCGTGTTGGCATGCATGGACTCAATGGCGCTCCACACACGGGGAAGCATGTTAGGCCATGTGGAAGAATTGGCAGACTGACCGCCAAACACAAAGAAAGGTTCACCGTCAACCAAAAGGGCATAGCGGCCTTCATTTTCAACGAGTATAGGCATTTCTGCCTCAGGGGTGGAAGGAGTGCAGGAAACGGCTATGTTTACAAGGGCAAAAAAAGCCAGAATATACGCCATGCGTGGGGGATAGGATAAAATTTTCATGAAAAAAAAGTTTAAGGGTAATACGTTACTCTCTGCAGCCGGTTCCAGGCTCCGCGTGTAAAGTCAGGTATGGCCACCGGCCGGTAATCCATAATGAAATCCATGCCCCCGTCTCCGCCCACCTCCCGGGCCTTCTGTCCCACTTCCCTGACTATGGGATGCTCGTAGAGCCGGAGCAATGAATCCAGTTTGTCGGGTGCCAGAAAGCGATGGGCATCGGGTTCCAGGGCAATCCCTGCAACCGGGTATTTTTGCGCAAAACCTTTGGTGCCGCTGATCATGTGTATGCGGCTGTAGGGCCGGGGGCTGGTCACATCGTGCTGCAGCATAATGGTACGGCCTTTAGACGTTTTAATGACCGAGGTGTTCATGTCGCCGTTCAGGTACTCTCTTTGGGCATAATCAGAATCTTCCCCAAACTTTTCCTTCGCATAGGCACTCATTCCAAATTGTGCCGAAGAGACAGACACCAGGTATTCCATCCTGTCGCCCCGGTGGATATCCAGGATGTGGGCAATGGGCCCGAGGCCGTGCGTTGGGTATAGGTTTCCGTTCTCCCGCGCGTTGTGCTCCAGCCGCCACATGTTCCAGTACCCAGTAGTATCATTGAAATTCAAAAACATCAAATCATGAATATACGCTCCCTCTGCATGTACAATCTGGCCGAACAATCCCTGCCGGGCCATGTTCAGGGTGGCCATCTCGAAAAAATCATAATTGCAATTTTCCAACTGAATGCAATGGCGGCGGGTCTTCTCGGCGGTGTTGACCAACTGCCAGCACTCCCCGATAGTCAGCGCTGCGGGCACCTCCAGGGCCACATGCTTACCATGCTCCATGGCATACACGCCAATGGGGGCATGTAGGTCCCAGTGTGTACAGACATAGACAAGATCAACATCGGCCCGCTCACATACACGCTTCCAGTCTTCAGTGCCGGTATAAACCTCGGCCTTTGGAAATCCCCGCTCTTCCAGGGTCTTGTTCGCATTCTCAACATTTTCGGGGTCCACGTCACAAAGGGCCACCACCTTTACCCCTTCCAGGAAAGTGTAGCGGTATACAGCTCCGGATCCCCGCATTCCCAGTCCAATAAAGGCAATACGAACCGTATCCAGCGGTTCGCATCTGAGCTCCAGTACGTCGGTAGTTCCCTCAGCCCTTGGAGGTTCCGGGAAAGTGATGATTTGTTGGTTTTCGTTGCACGATAGCAGACACCCCGCCACCAGGAGTGCCGGAACGATATAAGAAATTTTATTCATTATCCAGGTATTTACCTTCAAATATCGGCAAAAAAGATGAGTGGCTAGCACTACAATCCGATATTGTTTAACACCACCACCCCCTGGGATGTGATATTAAAGATAAAGCTGAGTGAAATGATGTGCGCAAAGTCAAAACCCTTATTGGCGGTGGCATAGCGTTCCAGCGGGAAGTAGTAGTACTGGAGGATGGTTTCGGATTTGGCCTGCTTCTGTATGAAGGCCAGTTTGGTGAGTTGCCGCTTCAATACCGGCTGGACAGGGGAAAAGTCACAGAGCGGAAATTCCAGTATGGTGCCGTTGCGATCTGTCAGCCGTATGGTGAAGTCAATGAGTTCTTCTTCTGCTTCATCACCTTTGTCTTCCTTTTCTTTTTCCTTTTCTTTTTCCTTTTCCTCTTCCTTTTCCTCTTCTTTTTCCTCTTCTTTTTTGCCAGGGGGGTTGGCTTTTTCGTCAGCGGCGGCCAGGGAGAATGTCAAAACGGGGTATTGAGTGGCAACCTGCTTCTGTGAGTTCAGGGCGCCGTCGGGCCAGCTGATGTGCCATGCAGGGGGCAGCGTGTCGCATGCAGTGGTGTCGCATGCAGTGGAGTCACATGCACTTGCGCCGGATTCGGTGGTATTCCAGCCCAGGGTGATGGAGCGGGTGTAGGCGTCACCCCAGGCCAGGGGCAGCACCTGCTCCCTCCAGATGCTAAGATCGGTGGCGCTGATCTCGCTTCCGGGCAGGGTGCCTGTGGTAAGGTCCAGATCCTCGGCAAAGGTACCGATGTATGTGACTCCGGGCTCACGGTATTGGCTCAGGTAAACGGTTTTGGGTAGCCAGTGCCGTGCATGGCGGTGGTCCATGAACATGTTTTTCAGGTTTTCCAGGTTTGTCCTATCCGCCGGATCGGCATTGTTGCTCTGCTCCTCCAGGTCTGCCGGACCGGGCTGGCCTTTGAGCGTTATCTCCAGGAAAGCGCTGATATAGGTTTTAGCAATGGTCATCTGGTCTTCCGCACTCAACAGCTGGCCCAGATTATAAAAATTAATGCGTGGGGCGCGGTAATCGGTCTTGCCCCATTCGGTGTTGAACTGTCCGTGATTGGCTCCCCATATGTAAATCCCAGCAGCGAACCCGTCAAAACTTTCTGAAAAATATACCCGGTTGAACTGGCGCATGCCCTGGTAGGACGACACATCGGCATCGTGAGATCCCTGGATGACCAGGTAATTCACGTTGGTAAGCGGGGTGTGCATGCGCCCGGGCTGGTATTGACCGTCACAGGGAGCAATGGCAATAACCGAGCGGATGTTGAAGTTGAAATCAAACACCTGGTTGGCATTGTCGGGATAGTAAGGCAGCCTGTTGAACAGCGCCGCATGGGCAACGGCTTCCCCGCCCCGAGAATGGCCAATCAGGGCAAGGCGTTCCATGTCTACCTTGCCATAGAAAGGATTACCTTCTTCCTTGTTCCAGGCCTTCCAGACCTGTAAATGTTTGAGCAGCAGCCAACCCCGTGCGTTATTCTCTCCTTTGAGTCCTTTGAAAATATTGGTATGGGAACCATTCAGGAAATTTTCATCTACCGAGGCCAGGATATACCCTCTGGAAGCCAGCAGCCTGCCGAGGTATTCGTACCCCGGATCGGAAAATTCCTGGGCCAGGTGGTTCCCGTGCACAATGAGCACCAGCGGGAACGGTCCGTCTCCCTGCGGATACCACACCTGCGCGTTAAGGGGCAATTCCTTTTTGTCAAACCCAAAATACCAGGTGCGCATTTTTCCGCTGATTCCCTTCCACGAGTCCAGGAAAACGGACCCGTCCACCGGTTCCGTGATCAGGGTGGCACCAGCTCCGAAAACCTCCCGGTGCTTGTCTTTCCCGCTTCCATAGGACAACGAGCATACTTCCAGGGATCCCTGTTCGCCAGGATTTTCCATTTCAAGGAGAGGAGGCAGGTTTTCGGCCGAAATGGCCGGGTACCGAGGCATTTCTACTGGCTTTCCCGGATAAAGGATCCACACCAGGCCTGAGGCCAGGGCGCAAATGCCAACCACCAGGCTCACAACGGACAGGATCCGCTGCGGCCTTTTCACTTGGGCCCGTTCCCTTCTTAACAGCTGCACCCCTATCCCAATGAGGGCACAGGGTATGGCAATGGCTGCAAAAACCATCAGGGCAGCGGGCGCTCCGTTCATGAAAAATTGGAACGCAACAGCCAGTCCGAATCCCAGGGCAATCAAAAGCCAACGATCAATGCGGGCAATCAATTTTAAAAGGCCAGCCGCACCCGTGGCTGCAGAAAACAACAGCAGAAGCATGACCAGTGCAATGAGAAAGGCGGGAAGCCATCCCCAGGGAATTGTCCCGGCCATGCCAGAAACCAGCACGGTTATGGCAAAGCCAATAATAAGCGCCCATACCACACCTGTCAGGATTTTTTTATTCATCATATCAGTTTTAAAATCGGTAAGGAGATTCTTCATCTTAACAATTCTTTGATCCGGACATTATGCATCCTCAGAGTAGCCGAGGCAGCATACCAGTCACTGTATATGCCGGCAAAAGAATGGATGTGTTCTTTTTGATTCATTATTAATGCCTGGTCACCAGCTCTTTGCCCCGGTAGCATATATTCTGTAGCATATTCGTGATCTGGTAAGAGATGCTGGCAAGGCCGTCACTCACGTTCCATGCATTGGTATATACCACCAACGTGAAATCGGTTAGTGGATCATAAATCATAAAAGTAAGGTATCCTTGATGTGCACCGTTGTGACCATAGCCCAGGTTGTTGGCATACTCCAGGCCGCATCCGTAACCTCCGGCTGTAGTGATCCCGTTTGGCAGGCAATTCATCATCAGGCTGTTCACGGTATAATAATTCAGGACACCCTTACCTGACAAAAGCCTTTGAATGAACCGGGCCAGATCGTTGGGCGTGGTTACAATATTTCCCTCTGCAACATTGGCAGACATGTTGTCTTCTTTCAATTCTAAAGATTCACCTTTGAAGAAAAGATAGCCGTTTACACTGGGAGCTGTCATAAGCCTATCTGTACCAAGGACAGGCATATAGGAATGATACATTCCCATAGGTTTCAGTACATTTTCTTCCAGGAATTCCTTGTATGACATTCCCGAGACCCTTTCAATGATCCAGCCCAGGATAGAATAGCCTGTGTTGGAATAATGGTAGCCGCTTCCAGGAGCGAAATAACTCAGGCGGGTGCTGGCCAACACCCCAACCAGCTCGTCAAAATGAAAGGTATGGTCCGGATCCTTTTTTAGCATGTCATCGATATAGTTTTTCCCTTTGTAAGGCACATCAACACTAACCGTGTCGGGGATACCGTCATTCCCCAAATCAAAAATCCCTGCCCGGTGCCTGAGCAGGTCCAGGATGGTTATTTTGCTTTTATGGGGTATGGCACACCCGGGGATGTCTGGCAGGTACGTTTGATCGGTTCCGGGAATGGTGTCTGTAATGAAGTCGCTGATCCTTAGTTTCCCCTGCTGGTGGAGCAGCAAAATGGCCGTTGCCGTAAATGTTTTAGTGCAACTGGCAGCCCTGAAGCGTGTTTGTCCCGTGACGTCCTTCCCGTCCATGCCGGCTGTTAAAAAATACTCTTTCCCATCAGATATCACCTTCAGTGCCAAACCGCCGGGATAGCCGGGCTCTAGTTCCAGATAGTTTTCATACTCAGATTGCAGCATCTTTTCAAGTGCCTGTTTCTTAGCGTAATAAGTGTTGCCGAGCTGGTCAAATTTAACACACCCTGCAAATACGACCAGAGAAAGCAACATCAGAAAGAAATTTCTGGTTTTCATTTCATGAAGTTAAAAGAAAAATAGATCTATAAAAGTAGAAAAAAATTGGCAGAAGCACTAGTGCCTGGGGTAAGCTTTTTGTTCATGTACTTTTTACTACGTCACATTATGGCGTTATCACTCTCCTTATTTGTAATTTAAAAGAGGTTTATCAATGAATCTATAAACGAACACATTTTTAAAATCATTGGTTATGAAAAAAGTATCATTGTTATTATGTTTACTCTTTTTTGCAGGTAGTTGCGAAAAAGAACCCTATTTATCCATTAATCCTGGCAATCTGAATTGTGATCCCAATAAAGGCAGCAGTTATGTAGCTTTATCATGTAATACTACCTGGACCATAGCAGGAATTCCTGATTGGATTACCATGAAACCTGACTATGGAGAAGGTGATGCAACAATTATTGTGGAATATGAAGCCAACAAAGAAGAGACAGATCGTTTGGCAACACTAACCTTCATTGCCGGAATTGCTACTGCCAATTTAACAATTTCACAAAAAGGGGTTGAGCCTACCACGTATTCAATTTCAAATCAAACGGGTGAAACTATGTATAGCGTAGTTGTTTTTGAATTCGATGAATCAGGGAACATAATAAAGGATGTTTCCTTAGGGACAATGAACAACCTGAAAACTACTAGTAAAATCAAAGCTGCTAAGAATTCTAACAGAATTAAGGTCGGAGTAAAAATATCCGAAAACCTTAACTATGTCTATACGGCATCTTACACTTATCTGGAAAAGGAAAAACATACCTCACTTACAATTACAGGTAATACAATTATCTCGGGCTCGTTGCTATAAGCTCATGCACCAAAGAGGTGGAACCTTTTACAGCACATACGTGGCCACTTCGCCTGCCGCAAGTTCGGAGGTGAAGATTGTGCCGTTGATATTTATATTGAAGATCTGCTTTGTGTCTATGTTGTTCAGTACCAGTATTATTACCTTGTTATCGGGTGTGAGGAAGGCCACATTGGGCAGATCGTCCGGATTGCCTGAATAACCAGACTCTATGCGCACTGAGCCGGGGCGTATGTGTTTGGCGGCATGGGCAATAATATAATAGCCCGGGTTAAGGGTGACTTTATTTACATCTATTGTGATAGCTCCCAAACAATTGGAGCAGCCTCCGGGGGTATGGGGCTCTAGTTTGGGGCTAGAGGCAAGGTTCCATTCCAGGGCGATTTTGCTCCAGTTGCGCATGGATCCAATGATGACTTCGCGCATGTGCCACTTTATATCCCCGGCAAAATTGGCGGGAGCCCCTATCCATTGCTCGGTGAAATAAAGCGACTTGTCTGGATAGGCATTGTGAAGGGTTGACATAGCGCCTATGTTGCCTCCATAGAGGTGAAAAGCCGTGCCGTCAATGTAACCATTGGCTTGTACGTCTGCAAGTACGGCCAAAGGATAATCTGTGCGGTCGCAATTATGATCATATATCACAATTTTTGTTTCAATATGATTGGCCTTAAAAGCAGGCCCCAGGTAATCTTTTATAAAGGGAGCCTGCTCGGCAGGGCTCATTTCCATACTGGGGTTGTTCCCGCCGTGAAGCGGTTCGTTCTGCACTGTGACGGCATCTATCACAATGCCCTCGGCCTTCATTTGCTGAATGTACCTGACAAAATACAGTGCATAAGCCTGGTAGTACTCCGTTTTTAAACGGCCGCCAATTGTTGAATTGTTGGTTTTCATCCAGACCGGTGCAGACCATGGCGATGCCATCAGCCTGATACGGGGATTAATACCCAGGATGATCTTGAGCACCGGAATAAGGTACTTGCGATCGTAGCCCAAATCGAAATGCTTCATATCCACATCGCCAGGCTCAGGGTTGTACGAAAAAGTGTATTCATCCAGATCCGAAGATCCCAGACTCAGCCTCAGGTAACTTGTGCCAATAGCATCTCCGGCCAGGCCAAACAATTTTTCAAGTATCTGGGAACGAGCACTGCTGCTCATCGCCCACAGAAGTTTCGCACTCCCACCGGTCAGGGTAAACCCAAAGCCGTCAACCTGCTGGAATTTTTGGTCCTTATCCACCACAATTGCGGGTAAATAAGGATTTGACATCTTCTTAACAAGCCCCTCTTGTGTTTTAAATTTTGCCGAGGCATCTGGTTTGGTTAGATAAACAACAGATTCAATTTCGGATACGGGAGGGTTACCCTCCGGGGGCGGTTTGGTTCCGTTACCGGGAGAATCGCAACTTCCGGCAAAGGCTACGGCAAACATCCCGCTAAGGATACCTATCAAAAATTTTCTCATTATGTCATATATCAGCGTTGATCTTACGTATTCAAACACAGGTAAAGGTACAAAGGAAATTTTTGCGCGTTGTACTTTTTTCTTACGTTTGTCTGCTTTACTTATAACCTCTTCTCTGTTGCATGAAAAAGTTTAAAATGTTTCGTTATTACCTGATTAGTTCAGTCCTAATCATTTCCTGTTTTATATCACTTGCTTCCTGTGAATTGCCCGGTCATTCAGACGGGGAACCTGCCTCCGATTATTCGAAAACGGCAAACTGGCTGTCGCTGCCTTCAGGCAGTCTAAAAAATGTGGATATTTTTTATGTTTATCCTACTTCCTGGTACAAAAAGGATCCGGCCGAGCCCAATTTCTGTGCTATCCATCACCCCATCATGTTGCACGGCTCTCAAAGTGCTTTTGACAGGCAGGCAACGGCCTTTGAAACTGTGGGGAATATGTATGCTCCCTATTACAGACAGGCAGATGCTGTTTATACGCTAACCCTTCCTTCAGATAAGCGTTGGGCAGTGATTGACAGCATCCCGGCAAAAGATGTGATAGCTGCATTCGACTATTATATAAAGAATTACAATAAGGGGAAACCCTACATCCTGGTGGGACATTCTCAAGGTTCCAAGGTGTTATTGCTATTGCTGAAAAAATATATGCCTGAAAATCCCAGGACATACGCAAGTATGGTTTGTGCCTATGTTATCGGTTACCCGGTTACTGCTGAATTCATGAACGCAAATAAGCACCTGAAATTTGCCGAAAATTCAGAGGACACCGGGGTGATCGTTTCTTACAATACACAATCCCCTTCTGTGGCTCCGGGGGCAAACATAGTAATGGCCAACGAGGTTGGGCTGGCCATCAATCCAATAAACTGGAAAAGGGACGAAACACCGGCCACAGCAGAGGAAAGTCTCGGCTCGCATATGCCCGTTGATGCACAGGGCAATTTTGGATTGATACCCCGTTTTGCCGATGCCCGCATCAATAGGGCAAAAGGAGTCATTGAGTGCAGCAGTGTGAACGAAAAGGACATGTTCAATCTTTCCGGGAACATGGGCTCAGGGGTTTACCACAGTTTTGACATCCCGTTCTATTACTACAACCTGCGGGAAAATGCCCAGGTCAGGGTCAACCGGTTCCTGGCAAAATAATGGCGAAATCAGAATCAAAAAGCAATGTATAAGAGAATTATCAGCAATGTAATCATCATCCTTGTCACAGGCTGTTTATTACTTTCCTGCAACCAGGGCGGGTCAACCGACACACTCTGGCTGCGGGGTGCCAACTTTATTCCAAGTACGGCAATCAATCAATTGGAATTCTGGCAGGAAGAAACCTTTGACCCCGAAACCATAGACCGGGAATTGGGTTGGGCAGAAAAGACCGGATTCAATTGCATGAGGGTATACCTGCATCATGTTGCCTGGGAAGTGGACAAACCGGGATTCAAAAACCGGATTAATGAATACCTAACCATTGCGGAAAAACACAACATAGGGACCATTTTTGTGTTTTTTGACGATTGCTGGAATCCCACCTATAGTGCTGGTGAACAGCCGGATCCAAAGCCCGGGGTCCATAATTCGGGATGGGTCAGAGATCCCGGAGATTTGCTTTCCACCTGGCCGGATCTGATCCATGTACTCGAAGCCTATGTAAAAGATATCCTTGAAACATTCCGGAATGATAAACGAATCATCCTGTGGGATTTGTATAACGAGCCCGGCAATTCCGGTTACAGGAACAAATCATTACCCCTTTTACAAAGTGTGTTTCAGTGGGCCAGACAGGTAAATCCATCACAGCCTGTATCTTCCGGAGTCTGGAACAACGCATTGTCAGACCTCAACAAATTTCAGCTTGAAAATTCCGACATTATTACCTACCACAATTACAATAATGAAATTGATCATCAACAGGCTATTGACACCTTAAAGAAGTATAACAAACCCATGATTTGCACAGAATACATGGCCCGAAGGAATAATAGCCTGTTCAGCAACATCATGCCCATCTTGAAAGAACAAGGCATTGGTGCCATTAACTGGGGGCTCGTGGAAGGTAAATCCAACACCAAATATGCGTGGGATGAACCCATTCCTGATGGTTCGGAACCAGACCTTTGGTTTCATGAAGTTTTCCGTAAAGACGGCACTCCTTATAAACAGGAAGAAATTAACATCATCAAAGCCTTGACTAAGTAATATATCCCTGAAGGGTCAACTCCTTCTGCAGACGAAGAAAATCATCCTTGAATCGTGTGCTGCCGCACAGCGTTATTATGGGGTAATCACGTCCTTTCATTATCTACCGGGGCAGGAGTTCAAAGCACAATGCATCAATGATCCCGTTTATGCCAGCCACATTGGACAATATAATGACGCCAGTCTGTTCTTCAACATTCACCGCCATGGAAGATGAATACCCGCCTGTTCCCCCGTTATGCCAGTGAACATCCTTACCCGTTCCTGATTTTACAATAAACCAACCCAGGCCCATTTTCATGGTTTCATTTATTTCGAATGTAGGTTTTCTCATCAATGCCAGTTCTTTATTACCGGGATTGAACTGCGCATACACAAACTTTGACAAATCTTTGGCAGAAGACAAAATTCCGCCGGCAGCAAAAAAAACATCAAAATCCCAATTGCCCGTGATATCGCCATTTTCGTCCATTCCCCTGACGAGTTTGTCTCCCAGGTCCCGGGAAGTGGTGTATGAATTGGTCATGCCGTATTTATCAAAAATCCTCTTTTGCAATAATTGCTGAAAACTCGTTTTTTGCGACAAGCCCAGTGTGTACCCCAAAAGTCCTACACCCAGATTGGAATAGGAACTTACTTTAGCAGGTTCATTTTCCAGCTTCAGCCATTGTTCCAGGTACTGGTCAATTTCCTTCTTGCCGTAGTCTTTGTATGGATCTATCTGGTTGGATAAATCCAGATTTTGGGGCAACCGGGGCAAACCCGATGTATGGTTGGCCAGACTCTGAAAACTTATTTCTGTGTTGTCTTTAAAAGGGAACGGATAAAAATCGTTGATCAGGCCGGTCAGTTTGATTTCTCCATCCTCAACCAGTGAGGCCAGCACAGCCGATGTGAATACTTTGGAAATGGAGCCGATTTCAAAAATCCTGTTTTGGTTTTCGGCCGTTTTTATAGTGTCGTTTTCCCTGATGATTCCGTAATACGCTGTTTCCCCGTCACGGATAATGGCTATGGGAAGCTGTGTTTTTTCGGGTAAATCCCTGGTTTTAGCGAAAATGATCCCCGCAAGTTCTTCCGGATAGCTGCTTAATTCGTGCACAAAAGCCGGCACTGTTTCTTTTGGTTCGTCATAGGGTTTGAAGAAAAGGCCGTTTATCAGGTTTTCTTTGTCCAGCGATATGTTTACCTCTAAAACTGCTTTTTCAAATTTACTTTTGTAGGTCGCATACGTTTGCATTTGATGCCTGAAAAATTCCTTGCTTTCCATGTTCCCTACCTGACTCTTCAGGGCTGTCAAAAATTGTATGGTGTTTTCAAGTGGCAATGCCTCTTTCATTACAGACGCAAAACTGTTGAAAATATCCTCGTATTTCCCGGCGTTATAGTCCGTCTGGAATTTGTCAATCACCACTTTATAATTATCTGTCTGAGCAAATAAACCATTAGCAATCAGCAGGGTGATAAGGGTAAAAAATAGTTTTTTCATCATGCAATTAATCTAAAATCCGTATAAAGTTAGCAACTTCGTTCGATCCTGTTCAATATTTTTTTTACCTTTGTACTGAATAAAACAACTGGATGTTTATTTTAAATTTGGACATTGCTCTGTAAATAATCTGTACTATGAGTATGGATTGTATTTTTGTTTGTTCTCTAAAATTCTTTTAGAGGGCAACTCCCCGCTTTATTAATTTAGGTTTTAATGTGCATACAAAGATGAAAGCATGATGATGCTTTTGGTGTATGCTAAAAAATATAAGACAATGAACAACGAAAAAAGCACCATACACGAATTTGACCTGAGTATTATTTATGACTTTTTTTCTAACACAAAGCGTCAGGGCCCCGGAAGTCCTGAAGAAACGCTAAAAGCCTTGAGTTTTATAGATGGTCTGACCGATAAGTCCAAAATAGCCGATATTGGTTGTGGAACAGGCGGTCAAACAATGGTACTGGGACAAAACACATCCTGCCAGATCATTGGAATTGATTCCTGGTCCGGCTTCATAAACCAATTCAACCTGGATGCCCGGCACAACAACCTTCAGGACAGGGTGAAAGGCATTGTTGGCGATATGAACAACCTTCCCTTCCAGGAAGGAGAATTGGACTTGATCTGGTCGGAAGGAGCCATTTATAACATTGGATTCGAGCGCGGTTTGAACGAGTGGCGGAAATTCCTGAAACAGGGTGGTTACATTGCTGTTACAGAAAACACCTGGTTTAGCGATGAGCGTCCTGCCCAAATCCAGGAATTTTGGGATGAAGCCTATCCCCAGATAGATACCATTCCCAATAAGGTTGCCCAGATGCACAAGGCAGGCTATCTTCCTGTGGCCACCTACATCCTGCCCCAAACCATCTGGACAGATTATTATGCCTGGCAGGCTTTAAGATTAGAACACTTTCTAATAAAACATAGCGGCAATAAAATGGCAGAAGAGTTTGCAGCCTTGGAGCGCTACGAAGCAGCGTTATATTACAAGTACAAAGCCTACTACGGCTATATGTTTTATATCGGAAAGAAAATGTAGGGAATCACGTCAAAGTTGGTTCTTGCCTGTTCCTGGAATTACTTTAGGAATTATATGGCATTCTTGATTGTTGTTAAGCAAATATATAAAATAAGTTACCGGTCATATAACATAATGCAAAAAGTGATAACTTTACACACTTCTGTTCCAGAAATATTTACATTGTTCTTATGACTGAACAAAACGTCAGTTTTTTAGACAGTAGTGAATTTCAGGATATTCGATCAATATTTCCCTTAATTATCTACGTCTGTACCCCCAATTTTGAGGGTTAAGAAACACCTTGTTTGTCAATTTAATGTTATAAAACTTAAGAACAATGAAATTTAAAGATATATTTCAGCCTAAATGGAAACATCGTGATTGGAACGTTCGTGTTATAGCAGCAAAAGAAATAACAGACCAGAAAATTTTAGCTGATATTGCTAAAAAAGCTAAAGATGAAAAGGTTCGTTTAGAAGCAACAAAAAGATTAATTATTTGGGAACAATTACATGAAGAGGAACTCATTAACCAGTGTAAAAAACGGACTATATCCACCCACCCAAAACGGTGATATTGAGGTGGTCTAATCCTTTAGGACAGTTTTTTTAGTTTTCTTAATTTATTTTTCTAAATAGTTCTTTGACAAATA
>MWDM01000033.1 GCA_002070565.1 Bacteroidetes bacterium ADurb.Bin139 | reverse complement strand
CTAAACCTTTCGAGTGGACATACACCGGTAAACCCTTAAAAATATAGTTTACTTTTTAATTAATTACAACACTAGTCTGAATTCGGGATCATCAAAATACAACGGCCTGGCTTTGCGAATGAGACATTGAGCATAGTCGGCATAGATACGCCAGTCACGATTTTCATTGGCATCAGCCAATGTTGATCTTGGAATTGGTTTGTTTAGTCCGGAATGATAAAGCTTGTCCGAAAAAGCTACAAGGCAGTTTTCGATATCCCTGAGACTTTCGCGAGAGGTTAATTGAGCAAAACTCATCGTCAGGAACTGCTCTCTGCAAGAGAGTTTCCTTACTCTGTGGTTTCCACGGTAACGGTCGACACATTTGTTGAAGTAGTACTCTGACCCAAACATCATAAGTTGTGCAAAAACTGTCTTGCCTGAATGCATACACTGAATTTTTGGAGAAAATCAAATGTATGAATTGAAATCGGCTAAATGATTTTAACGTTATAATTAATTATATATAAATATATTACAAGTTTTTAACTCGTCCTCAACCAGACACTTCTAATCCTGAGTAAAAAATCTATAACATGCTGCGGTTGGGCAGACAATAGATTTGATCCCGGAACAAGCGATAGCCATATACTGATTGTAAATAGAACAGATTTTTTCATCGGGCGAAACTTTTCAGGATCAAAAGGTTTGTTTAAGGTTATAAGTTAATCGGAGCCGGTGATCAGATTCAGCCATGTGATATGATTCGGAATAAAAACAAAATCAATAATTTATATGAGTACAGCATACTGTAAAACAAGGTAGCCGCATAGTGATGCGACCATCTTTTCTTTACAAAAAATTTAATCTTTAAAATTGGGGAAAATCCGAACATAAAACAAGACTTTGATACGTCGGATTATCAGACGCAAATGTCCGGATATATTTGCATTTAACGCTTTTTCACGCTTTTCCTTTTGTTTTCCTGCTCAATGATTGACCTGAGTTTTTCTTTCAAAAGAACCCTGATCTTTAGCTTATCCGCTTCTGCAACTTCTTTTGCGTCACAGGGTAATTCCGATGGATCAATTTCTATGGCCAAATAACATTTCTTTGCAGAATTGTCTTTCTTTACAAGATATATTTCACTCAGAAAATCAAAATCCAGCGCTTCGGAAATGGTCAGCAAAAGATCCACATCTATGCTTTTTCTGTTAAAAATATCATAAACCGTTGTCCTTGAGCGGTTAATGCTTTTGGCAAACTCCGAAACCGTAAGCTTCCTTTCCTTGACTTTTTGTCTGATGATGCTTCCTATAAATACATTTACCATGGTCAGATAATGATGCGGTTATGTGTTGCGTCCGGTTACGTGCGTGTTGTTTTGTCAGGTTTTGATTGTCCGGCCAGTTTTAAACTTATATGCAAGGTTCTCGCTGTCGGTAATTATGCAAATAAAAGTAAGCTTTCTTTTTGAGATAGTATCGTATGAGTTTGATTTCGGTAGGGTTGACTTTGAATTCGGTAAAAAATACCCGTCTGCAGCCTGCAGTAGTACAGTTGCCAATCGCGTGTTGCTGCTTTTAGCACAATTTTGCTGTGGTCAGCCGCTATGTCACAAGGACGGAGTGCTTTTTCTGTCTCGGTCACAGGGTATTATGAACTTTAATATGTTTTCTTTATATTTGAAAATCCTCTGAATTTTAATACTATTTGTCATGAAAAAAATGAAGTATGACCTGTGTTTTTTCATCATGAGAACGTTTTATATTCCCGTGCTCATGCTCCTGATGCTTGCCGCATGCAACCAAAGGCCGCAGGCAGTTATCCCGGAATGGATCCCTTACAACGAATCGGAAGAAATTGCCGGTAACGCAGATCATGAGTCTGTAAAAATGCGCTTCAGGCTTATCCAGTCCCGGGTGCTGGATAAAAATGAACTGTGGAGGGTAGTGGAACCCCAGCTTGGAAAATTTACAGAAGAAGATTATCAGAGGCTTAAACCATTGATCTTAGGGCAGGATATCCCTACCCTGCAGTCGCATATCTGCACAGGCGATCTAACTTATGAGCAACTTACACAATGGTATCTTTACAGAATCGTAAAGTTTGAGAACGACAGGAACAAGATGCTGAACGCCATCGTTGCCATCAATCCCCACGCGGTAACTGAAGCCCGCGCCAAAGACAGGGAACTGGCCAGATTCCGGGCCCGGGACCGAAGGATTGAGGAACAAGAGGGCGCGGCCCTGCATCTGATCTTTGGAATGCCCATCCTGGTCAAGGACAATATCGGGGTTGAGGGAATGCCCACTACGGCCGGAGCGCATGTGTTGAAGGACAACTTTACCAAAGACGCCGCCATCATAGCCAACATCAGGAACCGGGGGGGCATCATCCTGGGCAAGACAAACCTGAGCGAATGGGCCAATTACCTGTTTAACGGTGGTCCCAACGGCTTTAGTGCAATCGGTGGCCAAACGCTCAATGCCTATGGTCGCAGGATTTTTGATACCGGCGGTTCCAGTTCGGGGAGCGGCGTTGCCATGGCAGCCGGATATGCAGCGGCCTGTATCGGGACGGAAACCTCGGGCTCTATCCTATCTCCATCAGGGAAAAGTTCCGTTGTCGGGCTTAAGCCCACGGTGGGCCTGCTGGACCGGAGCGGTATCGTTCCACTGGCAGGCACGCTGGACACGCCCGGGCCCATGGCAGGCACAGTGGTTGACAACGCTATCCTCTTCTGGGCTATGGGCGGTGACCTTTCGCAAGATGAATGGTTTGCCGGGCTCACCAAAAGCCTGGAAGCGGTGATGGCTGCCGAAGGCAGTCTGCAGAAAGGAGAAAAGGGGCTGACAGAGGAACGGAAAACGGGGTTGCCGGAAGGCATCCGGTTTGGTGTAAATAAAAAAATGCTGCAAAATCCCCTTTATAAGGAACAGGTCGGGATCCTCACTTCGCTCGGGGGCATTGCCGTTGAATTTGAGCCCATAGAAACTGACCTCAGCGGATTTGGAACTTTGTTAAGCGGAGACATGAAAATTGACCTGCCTGCCTACCTGGAACAATACGCCCCTGACCCGGTGACCATCCGCACCATAGGAGAAATCGTTGCGTATAACAAACTGGACTCACTGGTAAGGATTCCTTACGGACAGGAAATCTTTGAAGAAATGGCAGCACTTGAGATTACATCCCAGGCATTGGGGCAGATCAGGGAAAGAATACAACTTGAGGGGAGGCGCTATTTTGAAACCCCCATGGATACATACCAGCTGGATGTTATTTTGTCTGTGGACAACCTGGAGGCCGCCTATGCGGCAGCTGCCAACTTCCCGTGCCTGATAGTTCCCATGGGCTACACAGAAAATAAAGGTCCAACGGGTCTAACCTTTATTGCCCGGTCGTTTGAAGAAAGCAGGCTGCTGCAGATCGGTTACGCCTTTGAGCAGGCTACCAGGGCAAGGAAGTTGCCCCCGGACTATCAATGAATAAAACAAGCCTTACCCTGACTCTGGTGCCCTGCAAGTAGCGCAGGAAAGTTTTGGTTAGCCTGGTTCTGGTTACCCTGGTTCCGGTTAGCTTGGTTCTTCTTCTTGTTCGTTGTAATAGTTCTCCCCTGTTTCCACTTTGTCACGGATCCTCTGGCTATAATTGAACCTGGCTTTTTTCTCTCTCAGAAACAGTTCTTTGACTCCTTCCTCATTTTTATTAAAGGTAATCGTGTTTGTTATCGAGATTGACGTTCCGGCATTAAGAACATCATGGTCGGTCCCAATGTAGGTGAAAGTCCAGTGTTCCTGCTTTAACTCCCCAACCAGTTTTTTGATGGCCTGTGCAGAGTATTCTTCCGACGCATTTTCTTCTCCGTCGGTGAAAATGGTTACCAGCACATTATAATCTGTTTTATTCATCAGGTGTAGTTTCAGCTTAGTGATGGCATACCCCATGGCATCATATAACGGGGTATCAGCTGCAGGATTATAAGTCTGGCTATTGATTCTTTTAAGCTCTTTTACAGGGTCTGCAAAATGCAATTGTTTCAAACCTAATCCGTTAAAAGTCAGAAACGTTATAAAATGCTCCTGCTCCGGAAACTTTTTCTCTATTCCCCTGATGGTTTGTACTGTTTCATTAAAACCGCTGATAACATATTTCTTAATGCTGTTCATAGATCCGCTTTCATCCAGAATGATAAGGTTGTGTACCTGGTGTTTTTTTTCCATAATGTATTAGGTTTTATATTGTTGTAATTTGGTTTCCGGCAAAATTACCAGATCACTACGCCAAAATGTGACGTATTAAGCAGAACCTGCTGTTTTGTTTTGCCGGGGCTTCAGCTGCTCACTGCAGCCAGTCTGCTACGACGATAGCAGCCTCCGCCAGATCGGGCAGCGACTGTGCTGTTTATTCGTATTGCCGAGGCATCCCTTATCTTGTGGAGGCAGCGACCTTGGCATTTGTACGCTTTCCTGTTCAAACTACCGCCCTATGGTCTTTCAAGGCGGTGCGCCAAACGTGTTTGGCGCTTATTATATGCTGCGAAGCAGCACCAATTTTTTTGGTTGCTGTGGGGAGGGTGGTAAGTAACAACTTTGTTATAAAAACCTATAACACACTGTATACGTGCGTACTAGATGCTTGCATGCATTTTTAACGACTTACCACCTCCCCCTGATTTTGCCGTTTTTTGTGATTTTTGGGGAGGGTGGTAAGTAGCGTTTTGGCATAATACCTTGTATCTTATTAACAATGTGCACGTTATAGATTTTTCGCTGTTTTGGCTACTTACTACCCTCAACGGCAGACCCTAAGCCATCAAATGTTGAGGTATCGGTCTCGGATGTGCCATTTTGGTTTTTGCGGGCAGGGGCTGCAAAAGAAGGAGATACGGCGATGGTCCGTTCCGAATTGCAACGTCTCTACAATGAGTGTTCCTTTGGCTCTGAATTCGTTTTCACAACTCCGGAAGGCATCCTGCAACAGGTAGAACCGGCTGTCTTATCCCTCCCAGGGTTCCAACATCAGCCGGGCCAGCGGGGTATAGCAGGGCCCTGCCGGAAAGAGTTCGCTTTTAAACAGTATCAGATGTTTTGCCAGATATTGCGTAGATCTCTGACGGGATTTTTCTTCCTGAACGAGGCTGTGCAGTGACGGCGTTATTTTCTGTCCTGGCAGAAAGCGTCCAAGGGTTATATGCGGGTGGAATGCATTGCTGTCTGGCCGGAAGCCAAGCTGCGCAACAGCATGGTCAACAGCTTCTTTCAATGTAAAAAGCGCATCTGGTGCCTCAATTCCCAACCAAAGGACACGGGGACCGCTGCGGTCTTGGAAAATCCCGGTTTCTCCCAGTGTAAAAGTGAAACAGGGGATAATATTCACAGCGCTTTGCAGTTTCTTTACCAATAAGGGAATGTCCTGAACGTCCACTTCACCAAAAAAGAACAACGTCAGATGGAATTGACCCGGATGAACCCACTTGATCCTGTAAGATAGCAGCTGTTTTTGCAATTGTTGCCATTTTTCCCTTACCGGGAGTGCGGGTTCCAGGGGTAATGCCAAAAAAGTGCGGATCCCGGTCATAACGGGTGTAATTTTCTCATAATCAAATTTAAAAAAAAAGCAGAAGCGTAAGCCCTTATCTTTTCTTATATTTGCACATCAATTCACGCAACAGAATGAATCAAGATCTTTTGCTTTCACTTTTCGGGAGCCTGGCGCTTATCACGTGGAAACAGGTGATCATGCTGTTTATCGGCGCCTTATTGATCTACCTGGCCATAGCCAAAAAATATGAACCCACCCTGCTCTTGCCCATGGGTTTCGGCACCCTTCTGGTTAACCTTCCGTTATCCTCGGCCATAGGACCGGATGGTGCCCTGACCATTTTTTTTCAGGCCGGGATAAAGACCGAGGTGTTCCCACTGCTGATCTTCATTGCCATTGGCGCTATGATCGATTTCAGCACGCTGTTCCGCAACCCGCTGTTGTTGTTGTTTGGTGCTGCTGCCCAATTCGGCATTTTTTTCACCATCTCATTGGCTTCCCTCATTGGTTTTGACCTGAAAGAGGCAGCCTCTATTGGAATCATCGGCGCAGCAGACGGTCCTACCTCAATTTATGTGGCCTCAAAATTTGCCGAGCACCTGCTCGGACCCATTTCAGTAGCGGCATACTCCTATATGGCACTGGTGCCCATAATACAGCCGCCTGTCATCAAAGCACTGACTACCAGGAAAGAACGGTTAATCAGAATGCAGGGAAAACAGGACCCTGTTTCCAGGACCACCCTTATTCTCTTCCCCATTATCATTACCCTGATCGCGGGAATAATTGCTCCTTCCTCCATTGCCCTGATAGGCTTTCTGATGTTCGGCAACCTGATACGCGAATGCGGGGTGCTGCAGAAGCTGTCACTTTTTGCTCAGAACGAACTATCCAGCCTGGTAACCATTTTGCTGGGAATTACCATATCCTCCACCATGACGGGAGAGGCCTTTGTAAACCTGAATACGTTGTTCATTATCGGGCTTGGCCTGGTTGCCTTTGTCATGGATACGGCAGGAGGGGTTCTCTTTGCCAAGCTTCTGAACGTTTTTTTACCCGAAAGAATGAAAATCAATCCCATGGTTGGCGCTGCAGGAATCTCTGCTTTCCCTATGTCTGCAAGGGTTATCCACAAAATAGGCCAGGACGAGGACAAGGGAAACTACCTGCTCATGCCGGCTGTCAGTGCCAATGTGGCCGGACAGATAGGATCGGTAATCGCCGGCGGTTTGATCCTTACCCTGGTTCCTTATTTCTTGTAATTTTTGATTGAAATGGTTATGGATACTCTTATAAGTTCACTCAAAATAATGGGACTGGGAATGCTGGGAATTTTTATTTTTATGCTGCTCTTTGGGGTTGTTATCTATGCCCTGCATAAAATATTTCCTGGAACCACTGAAGAGAAATGATCATTTCCAGTTCATTGTTCTGGTAATTTCGTATGCCGGATATCCTTACCTTCTATTAAATATATGGCAGATTCGGCTATGTCTACTGCCTTATCGCTGATTCGCTCCAGGTAATAGGCAATACTGTTCACATACATAATGTTGACAAGCCCTGCGAATCCTGTGCTTTTCCACTGAAATCCTGAGCCAGGCCGGCCATGCTCGATTTTGCGCTCCATGTTGTCTGCCGTATCGTCCATCATAATGGTTTCATGGGCCAACATTTCGTCCATACCGGAAAAAGTGGACAAGGCGCTTTTTAACATCTTCCCGGCATGAACAAACATATCGTCAAGCTGTTTTCTGTATGTTTCAAAACCCGGTAAAGAAAAATCCATGGCAAAAAGCATATGCCGGATATTATCGATCAGATCGCCTATCCGTTCCATACATATGGTCATATCGTAGTAGGCCATTAAACGTCGCAGATCAGAGGCCCTTGGGGTAAACAACATGATGGCGTTGATCACCTTCTCTTTAATGGTAAGATCCAGCGAGTCGATAATTTTTTCATTGTCTTTGAGCAGCTTCACCAGATTCTTCTTGTGGTTGTCGTACATCAGCTCCAGCGCCTTGGTCATCTGGTTGAGCACCATATCGGAAAGAAACGTGAAATCTTCGTGCAGTTTGTCCAGGTATTTTTCTTTAATCCTGGCAATGGAAGTGGCATCTTTATTTTCATCCGGTGTATTCATAATACATCTTTATTTAATTCATTATTTTGGACTATCCAAACACGCCGGTCAGGTATTCTTCCGTACGGCGGTTCTTAGGTTTGGTAAACATCTGCTTTGTATTGTCGTGTTCCACCAATTCTCCCAGATACATAAACATCGAGTTATCTGAAATCCTGGCGGCCTGCGACATGTTGTGGGTAACAACCAGCATGGTATAGTGTTTCCTGAGTTCGAGCAGCAATTCTTCAATCTTATTGGTCGAAATGGAATCCAGGGCCGAGGTGGGTTCGTCCATAAGCAGGACTTCGGGCTTCAATGCCAGTGCACGTGCTATACACAGCCGTTGTTGCTGCCCTCCGGAAAGAAATGATCCCCGTTTGTTCATTGAATCTTTCACCTCGTTCCACAGCGTAACGCTTTGCAGGCTGTTTTGCACAATTTCATCTTTTTTTTCTTTATTCAGTTTTATCCCGTTTAATTTATACCCGGCCAGCACATTGTCATAAATGCTCATGGTGGGGAACGGATTGGGATGTTGGAAAACCATACCGGCCATGCGACGTACTTCCATGGGATCTGTCTTGAGCACATCTTTTCCCTAAAGAATGATTTGTCCGGTTGTTTTAATATTGGTATAGAGATCGTGCATGCGGTTTACGGCTCGCAGCAGTGTGCTCTTACCACAGCCGGAGGGCCCCATTACAGCGGTTATGGTATTGGGATATATAGCCGTCGAAACATTTTTGACCACATATACCCCCGTGTATAGGATACAGATACATCTATGAACTGTAAAACAAGTTCCATTTCCTTCCATTTGCGTGCAACAAATTTAGCTATCCCGTTTAACAGGAATATGACAATCAATAATAAAAGTGAAGAAGACCAGACCATTTCCACCAGGTTGGGATCGTTATAAAATTCCCATATCAAAAGGGGTACCGCACTGGTAGGCTCCATGATATTCCAGTTTACCACAGAAGCCCCAAGGGCGGTAAGCATGAGTGGAGCCGTCTCTCCCATCACCCGTGATATGGCCAGTAAAATTCCTGTAAATATTCCTCCAAAGCCTGAGGGAATCAAGATTTTAAGTACAACGCTGGTATAGGATGATCCCAATCACAATGGATGGTATCCCTTACAACAGATCGGTCAGAAAACTGATGGTTTTGGCAAATCTATGCTTCTGGTTTTCTGAAAGATAAACCCCTGCCAACAATCCAACCGGGATTGAAAACAGGATGGCCATGCCAACAATCAGAAGAGAGCCTGTAATACCATTGAGGATTTCTCCCGGGATAGGCTCGCTGCTCATTTTTGCCATAAGGGCATCCATGGAAGAAGGGGTTACCTTGGTAAACAAGTTGATATTAAAATTCCTGTACCCTTTAGAAATCACATTATACAGTATGACAAAAAGCGGTATCATGGCAAGAAACGAGAAAAGGCAGACAAGCCAGTACATGAGCTTGTCCTTTCTCCTGCGGACTTTGATGGATGCCATGCTGCTCCTTTTCATAGACGGGATACTCTTTTAATGATCAACTTGGCAATGATATTGATGATTGCAGTAATTACAAATAACAGTAATCCAATGGCAATCAGAGAACTAAGCTTTAATCCATCGGCTTCTCCAAACTGATTGGCAATCACACTGGCCATGGTATTTCCCGTATCGCGCAAGCCCCGTGGTATCCTGTCTGTATTGCCAATAAGCATGGTTACCGCCATGGTTTCTCCCAATGCCCTGCCCAGTGCCAGGATATAGGAGGCCACAATGCCGGAAATGGACGAGGGAATGCTAATGTGCCTGATCACTTCAAGGCGGGTTGCACCAAGGCTGTAAGCCCCCTCCTTAAGTTTGTTGGGTACCATGGATAAAAACTCGGTGCTCAAAGACGATGCATACGGGATGATCATGATGGCCAACACCACGGAAGATAAAAATATCCCAAAGCCCTGCGCGTTGATACCCAGATCAATAATTAACGGGCGGATGGTATAGAATCCCCATAGGCCATATATAATGGATGGAATCCCGGCCAGAAGATATTTTACTCCCCGTTGAAAAGGGCCACGGCAAAAGAAAACGGGACACAGAGAAGACACAGAAAAAAAGAGCAAAAAAGCGGTGTACAGAGTCCCCAGGATAAATGACATGGCTCCGTATTCTTCTGTTGCCGGCCGTGGATCCCATTCAGGATTTGTAATGAAATTCCATATGCCGTATTCTCTAAAGGTTTCTGTAGACCGGCTCACAAGGGCATACAAGATCCCGGCAGTCAGCAGCAACAGGATCATAGCCGCCATAAATAGTAAAAACCGGAATAACTTATCCTTCATCTTCTATTCAAGTAAACCTGTTGACGACACGATTGCTTCGCCGGCATAATGCATGCTTTCAATCAGTTTCCTGGTTTTATCCACCACAGCCGGTGCCGATAGCGGTGCGTAATTGATTTTTGCAGCTACTGCCTGTCCTTCCGGACTTATGATATACTCCAGCAAGCGGACCAGTTCCTGTGCATCTTCCAGGGAGCGGTTTCCATATTGCTGGTCTTTATATACCATAATCCAGGTGAAGATGCTGATAGGATAAGCGTTGGGGTCTTCAGAATCAAGAATGGTGGCACGCATATCGTCCGGAAGTTCAATATTGGCGGCTGCCGATATGGTTGCCCGGGTAGCATCCACAAAGTTCCCCGTCTTGTTTTTCAGTTTGGCTGTTGGCAAACCCAATGAGAGCGCATATTCCGAGCCGATATAACCTATGGCGCCTTCTGTTTGCAAAACAATACCGGCAACACCCGGATTTCCTTTTGCAGCAATTCCGGCCGGCCATTTGAGTGACTTTCCTTTTCCCATGTCATGGTTCCACTCAGGACTAATCCGGCAGAGGTATTCAGAAAAATTGTAAGTGGTACCGCTGCCGTCCGATCTGTATACCGGAGTGATTTCCAAATCGGGTAAGGTAACATTGGGGTTCAGGGCTTGTAGTAACGGATTGTTCCACCTGGTGATTTTACCAAGGTAAATATCCAAGATCATCTGGCCTGTCAGGCGTAGGCTGTCAACATTTTCCAGAATATAAACCATCACCACACCTCCCATACAGGTGGGTATATGCAAAACTTCACTGCCCATAGACTCTGTCTCCTGCTCATCCAGGAAGGCATCGCTTGCCCCAAAGTCCACCGAATGATCGCGCAGACTGCGGATCCCGCCACCACTGCCTATAGCGCCATAATTCACAGTAGTGCCGGGGTTGGCATGCATAAAGTCACGGAAAACCATATTGTAATAAGGTACGGAAAAGCAGCCCCCGCACCCGATATGGCACTTTGAGCAGTACTTTTCCCAGTGCCTGAAGAGCCACATTTACAGGAAAGAAACAGGCCCGGAATAATTACTATAAGTATTAACTGCCTTGTTATGCTAATTAATAATTCAGGCTTTAAGTATAATTATCCACGATAATTTCATGCAAAATTACAACTTATAAGTGAACTATCAAATCGTTCCAACACAAAGAACCGGGAGCCCTTTTGTTATCCGGGGCTCCCGGTTCTTTACGCTTGCGGCCATGTGCACCGGTGCTTAAATCAGTCACTTGCCGCCATGTGCACCAGTGCTTAGATCAGTCCCTTTGCGTGTTTTTCTCCTATGACCCTTAGCATGTCGCGGGTCATGGCAGGAAGGTCCCATTCTGGTTTCCATCCCCACTCAAGACGGGCACAGCTGTCGTCCATCTTGTTGGGCCATGAATCGGCGATGGCTTGCTTAACAGGTTCCACCTGGTAGGTCATGGTGAAATCGGGAATGTGCTTTTTTATCTCGGCATAAATGATCTCGGGGTCAAAACTCATGGCTGCAATATTGAAGGAGTTCCGGTGTTTAAGCTTTGAGGGATCGGCCTCCATCAGGTCAATGGCAGCTCGGATGGCGTCGGGCATATACATCATGTCCAGGAAAGTTCCGGCTTTTAGCGGGCATGTGAATTTTTTGTTCTTGATGGCCTTGTAATAAATTTCTACGGCATAATCTGTGGTTCCGCCACCGGGCAGGGTAACATTGGATATGATCCCGGGATAACGCACCGAACGCGTATCCACGCCAAAACGTTTGTGGTAATAGTCGCTCAACAGTTCTCCGGCTACTTTGGTTACTCCGTACATGGTCTGCGGGCGCTGGATGGTATCTTGTGGCGTATTGTCCAGGGGGGTGCCTCCGCCAAAAGCGCCAATGGAACTGGGAGTAGAAACTGCGCAACCGTATTCGCGGGCAACTTCCAAACAATTTATAAGTCCGCCAATGCCAATATTCCAGGCAGCCAGGGGTTTGCTTTCTCCCACGGCAGACAGGATCGCAGCCAGGTTGAATATGGTGTCTATCTTGTACTTCTTCACAACATCGGCAATCTGCTGAATATCGGTTGCATCTACCTTTTCTGAAGGACCCGATTCAAGCAACTCGCCCTTGGGTAAGGTCGATCTGTACCCGGCAACCACATTGCTGTTGCCATAATTTTTGCGAAGTTCCAGGGTCAGTTCCGACCCAATCTGGCCTGCCGAGCCAATTACAAGAATATTTTTCATTGGTTTGCTAAATTAGTTTCTTAATTATTTTTGTTAACTGAAAGTCCAGCAAATATACGAATCTGTAATACAAAAGTAATATCTTTGCATCACCTTTTAAGGGTGTAAAAGTGTCAACTTAAACAATAAATATTATGTACGATCGTCTTCAGGCCCATCTCCAAAAGGAATTGGCCGACATCCGGGAAGCCGGACTTTTCAAAAATGAAAGAATCATCATCACTCCGCAGGGAGCCCAGATCAAAATCAGCACCGGTGCCACGGTACTGAATTTCTGCGCCAACAACTACCTGGGTCTCTCCAACAACCCCAGGCTCATTGCTGCTGCCAAAAAAGCCCTCGACACACACGGCTACGGACTTTCTTCTGTTCGTTTTATCTGCGGCACACAGGACCTGCACAAAGAACTGGAAGCCAAGATTGCAGAATTTTTCGGTACGGAAGACACCATCCTCTATGCCGCCTGCTTTGATGCCAACGGTGGCGTTTTTGAGCCCCTGCTCACAGAAGAGGATGCCATCATTTCTGACGCGCTCAACCATGCCTCTATCATTGATGGCGTAAGACTCTGCAAAGCAGTACGTTACCGTTATGCTAATGCCAACATGGCCGATCTTGAAGAGCAGCTCAAACAGGCTCAGGCCCAGCGTTTCAGGCTGATTGTCACCGACGGGGTTTTCTCCATGGACGGGAACGTGGCTCCGATGGACAAAATTTACCAGCTGGCCCAGAAATACGACGCCCTGGTCATGGTGGACGAGTGTCACTCTGCAGGCGTTGTAGGGGAAACAGGCCGAGGCGTGACCGAGCAGTTCAACCTCCGGGGCAAGATCGAAATCATTACCGGCACCCTGGGCAAATCTTTTGGCGGGGCCATTGGCGGTTTCACAACCGGCAAAAAGGAAATCATAGGGATGCTGCGCCAGCGCTCGCGTCCTTACCTCTTCTCCAATTCCATTCCTCCCGTGGTGGCCGCAGCCGGCATAGAAATGTTTAATATGATGTCCCAGACCAACGAGCTGCAGGACCGCCTTCATGAAAACACCAAATACTTTGTACAGAAAATGGTGGATGCCGGGTTTGACATCAAACCTACCAAGAGCGCCATCTGCGCCGTTATGCTGTACGATGCAAAACTGAGCCAGGACATGGCATCCCGTCTGCTGGACGAAGGCATTTACGTTACCGGGTTCTATTACCCGGTCGTCCCCAAGGGTCAGGCCCGCATCCGCGTGCAGATCTCTGCAGCCCACACACGCCCGCACCTTGATAAATGTATTGCCGCCTTCACTAAAGTTGGCAAAGAACTGGGCGTAATAAAATAAATACGGCGCTCTGAACAACAGGGCTGCTTTTAGTGTCGATACAAAAAGAACGGGGAGCTTTTTCTTTTTTCCGAGGCTTCCCTTATCTTGTGGTGTCAGCGACCGCCCGCCAGGAGCAGTACCTGCAAGGAACGACCAACCGACAGGAGTACCGCGTACCTTATCCTTTTTGAAATGGGGGTTGACTGGGAGGTGGTAAGTAGCGGTAATAGCATTCACGCTAATATAGCCCTCAATAACTGCATGTTACAAGATTTCATAACAAAACCGTCACTTACCACCTCCCACAAAGCTGCTGGAGTAATGATTGGTGCTGCGGAGCAGCGCCTTAATATGCGCCAAAAGCCTTTGGCGCACCGCCTTGAAAAACCATTAGGCGGCCAATACACGAATCGTTACTTCTCACTCCTTTTACCACAGTGAATAAGCTTAACAGTTTTATAAAAAATGATCAATGTCACAGCTGAATAAACAACAAAAATTAAACAACCAAGCCAGAATGGTGGATCAATCCGACGAAGGATCAGAATGAGTCCTAGTACAATAGCTACAGAAGTGGGAATACTGATAGAATTTCTGTTTGTGACCACATTCGGGACAAAGAAATGTTTTTGTTTTTATAACACCTGATGAAAAATTAATCAATGGGGCCAATGGGAACAGAGATGATCCACTTACCTTTTTTGTCGGATCCTTCACGTAATAGAATGCCTTGTTGTTTGAGAACGGCAATATCACGTTTTATGGTTTTGGAACTGACACAAATTTTACGGGCAAGGTCGTCGGTCGTGACAGATGAATCTATCCGAATGAGATCAATGATGCCCGCCTGTCTTGATGAAATCTTTACAGGGACATTTACAGGGACATTTACAGGGACATCTTCAGCAGATGATAATTCATACTTGGCAATCCTTTCCTTTAGGTTGGAGATATGTTCCTCAAACATATAGTTACTGAAGATCTCAAGATTGCCGGATTCCCTTGTCTGGATAAGGGAGTCAATATATTTGGCTTTGTTTTCTTTCTTAATAATTGAAGGGATTAACCCTGCCTCGAACTGAAGCATATTCATCAGCATGCGGGCCATACGGCCGTTTCCGTCAGCCCACGGATGGATGGTGACCAGTTTATAATGAGCATCGAAACTCATTTTATAGATAGAGAGCGTGTCGGTAAATGTTTTGCGGGCATCGTTCAGCCATTGGCAAAAATCATCCAGGGCAGCTGGTATTTTTGAATAATTCAAATATGACTTTCCTTCAAATCCTGCCGATACATTCAAAAGTCTGAAATCTCCTTTCGCAGAAGAAAAAGAGCCGAGAGATGTGTTATATTCACTCCCCGTATTACGCATAAGGATACCAGCCAGTTTCTTCAGTATTTCTACCGATATACCCCTATGTTCTTTAGCATACACAACCGCTTTCTCATAGGCTGCCTTTAAATCAAGATTCATCAACTGTTCATTCATACTCCTTCCAAAAGCACTGATTCCCTGGTCAAAGAGCAATTGATTCTCGATCTCTGTTACCGTGGAGCCTTCAATGGCAGTAGAATGGGTAATAATGGAGTACAGATAGAATTTGTCATAATCTATCTGTTTGTCAATACCCAGATTCTTGTATTTGGTAATGAGCTCTATAAGTAACTTCTCGTCCATATCGCAAAAATATAAATAAAAAATTATGTGCAGCACATTCTCTGATGAATGTCAGACCTTTATTAGATTGACCTTGTTTCCACAGAAAGCCGGATCTGTTTTGAATACCATAAGGAATGTCAAAGGTCAAATGCGGTCAGACGCTAACGCGAAGGTTGAAGTCTCGGCTTACAAAATAAACTTCCTTTTCTTTGTGCGGCTGAAAGCGCTTGTGGCAAAAGGTTCTGCCTCTTTTATTATCTTTGCAACTTGTATCCCCCAAAAAAATTCCCATGAAAAAATCCATTTTATTACTGACAGTTATTTTTATAGCTGCTTCTGCCCGGGCACAACAGCCTGTTCATGGACAGAAAAAGCCGCTGGATCACAGTGTTTATGACGCCTGGAAAAATGTAGGGGCGCTATCTATGAGTGAAGACGGAAAATATGCCTCGTACCTTGTTCAGGAACAGGAAGGTGACCGTTATGCAGAGGTGCTAAACCTTGTAACACTTAAAAAGCAGCGTATTGAAAGGGCCAGCCAGCCCAAGCTGACTCCGGACGGCCGGTTCCTGATTGCCACCATCAATCCGTTTTTCAAGGAAACAAAAGAAGCAAAGCTCAAAAAACTCAAAAAGGACCAGATGCCCAAGGACACACTCGGCATATATAACTGTGTGACAGGAGAGCTTAACAAAATACCGTTTCTAAAGTCAGTGAAAATCGGCAGGTTGGGTAAAGCCTATATCGCATTCAAGTGCGATATACCGGCAGATACTACCGGAGGGAAAAAACCTGCAAAAAAGGAAAAGGACCAGGGAGAAGACCTGATGGTGTACCACCTGGCAACCGGGTCCACAGATACACTGCCTGCCGTTTCTGATTACAATTTCAGTACGGGCGGGGATACCCTGTTTTTTGTCAGACGGCCCCATTCCAAGGACAGTCTGCTGGAAGCCGGGCTGTTCATGTACACCCCGAAAGACAGGCAGCTCACCAATATCTATACCATAGACCTGAAGCAGAAGGTGGAACTTCCCGTAGTAAGTGAAGACAACCGCCACCTGGTTTTCTATGCCAACCTGGATACGACCCAACAGGGGAAAAAAGACGTAAGCATCCTGTATTACAATCAGGATCATGACAAGGCAAAAATACTGATAGACAACCATCTGAAAGGTCTGGCACAAGACTGGAAGATCAGTAAGAACCGGGCCCTGATATTTAGCAAATCGGGGCACAGGCTGTTTTTTGGCATTGCCCCCGTTCTGCCGGAAAAGGACACGACAATCGTTGCCTCTGAAGTGGCTCAGCTGGATATCTGGCATTACCTGGATGATTACATCCAGCCGCAGCAATTGCTGAATCTGAACCGGGACCTGAAAAAATCCTACCTGTGTGTAATGGAACTGGGAGGGCACCAGTGCAGCGTGGACCAATCGTGCAGCAAAGACCAGCAAACCCCTGCCTGGCGGCAGCTCGCCACAGACGAGTACCATATCGTGCAGGTTCCGCAGGAATATGATGCCGACTGGGGCTATTCGGTCAGCGACTACCCCTACCAACTGGAATCCACCTGGAGTTCCAACCCCCGCTCCGACCTCTACCTGATCAACATTGAGGACGGCTCGGCCTCGGCCCTTCTTAAAGATGAGTATATCTCCGGGGTAAGTGCTTCGGAAGAAGGCAAGTATCTGGTTTGGTTCAACGAACAGGACCAGAACTGGTATTGCTATGATGTACAGAGCAGGCAGATCGTTTGTATGACCGGGGGTATGGAGGTCTCTTTTGCCAACGAACTGCACGATACTCCGGAAATGGCCTCTTCCTATGGAAACGAAGGCTGGCTGGAAGGAGACCAGGCAATTTTCATCAACGACCGGTACGATATCTGGCAGATAGATCCAAAGGGCATAACGCCCCCGCTAAACCTTACCGACAGGCTGGGCCGCAGAGAAAACCTCACCTTCCGTATTGTCAGGATGGACAAGACGTTGTTGCCTGCCGGTACCCCGGGAGTGAAGAAAGACCCGATTAAGCCAAAAGAGACCGTTTATTTTTCTGTTTTCGACAACACCACCAAGGAAAGCGGCTACTACTTCAAGCAGATAGGCAAAAAACGTCCGGTGATGACACGCTGGATCCAGGAGCCTGTGACCTTTGCCTACCTGACCCGTTCAAAAGACGGGAAAGTGATGATTTACACCAAACATAATTTTGAAAACTCGCCGGATGTGTGGTTTTCCAGAGACAATTTCAAAACCCAGGTCAAAATCACAGACATCAACCCGCAACAACAAGAGTACAACTGGGGCACCGCCGGGCTGGTTCACTGGAAATCTGCAACAGGTGTGGACCTGGAAGGGATCCTGTACAAACCTGAGAACTTTGATCCCGCTAAGAAATACCCCATGATCGTGTACTTTTATGAAAGGACATCACAGACACTCCATATGTACAGGGCTCCGGCACCCAGCCGCTCTACCATAAACATACCTTTCTTTGTCAGCAACGAATATATCGTATTTGTCCCGGATATTGTTTACCAGACTGGGCATCCGGGAAAAAGCGCGCTGGACTGTATTGTCCCGGGTGTGAAAAAGCTCATTTCAGAAAACAGTTGGATAGACGCAGACAACATTGCCATCCAGGGACAAAGCTGGGGTGGCTACCAGGTCGCTTACATGGTAACACAGCCTCAGGTTTTCAAATGGAAAGCAGCCGGTGCGGGAGCTCCCGTATCCAATATGACGAGTGCTTACGGCGGGATCCGCTGGGGATCGGGCATGGTCCGTCAGTTCCAGTATGAGCACACCCAGAGCCGCATCGGGCAAACCCTGTGGGACGGATTCGATCTTTACATAGAAAATTCCCCCTTGTTTTTTGCTGATAAAGTGGAAACCCCCTTACTCATCATGCATAACGACAAGGATGAGGCCGTCCCCTGGTACCAGGGCATTGAACTCTTCACGGCCTTGCGCAGGCTGGGCAAACCGGTTTGGATGCTTCAGTATAACAACGAATCCCACAACCTGGGTGAACGTGTGAATGCAAAAGACCTGAGCATACGCCTGGAACAGTTCTTCAACCATTTCCTGAAAGGAGCCCCTATGCCCGTTTGGATGAAGACCGGTGTACCGGCAACGCTCAAAGGCATTGACTGGGGACTGGATCTGACTACCCAATAATGAATCCTGGCATATGAAACACAGCATTTTACTTTTTACCGCCCTATTATTGTTATCGGGCAACCCCACCCATGCCTGTACCAATTTACTAATCACGAAAGGAGCATCGGCAGACGGGTCCTGCATGGTTACCTATGCAGCCGACTCGCACACCCGGTACGGGTGTCTGGCGTTCTACCCGGCAGCGCTCTATCCCAAAGGAACCATGATGGATGTCCGGGAATGGGGCACCAACCGATACCTCGGCAAGATCCCACAGGCAGGCGAGACTTATTCGGTGGTAGGAAACATGAACGAGCACCAGGTCGTGATCGGGGAAAGCACCTGGGGAGGACGCGCTTCTCACAGAGATCCTCAGGGAATAGTTGATTACGGATCCCTTATGTATATAAGCCTGCAACGGGCACGAACAGCGCGCCAGGCAATAGAAGTCTTTACATCGCTGGCCAACAGGTACGGTTACGCCTCCTCAGGGGAATCCATTTCCTTTGCTGATCCGCACGAAGTCTGGTTCATGGATGTGATCGGCAAAGCGCCCCGTATGGTAAACGGAGAAAATGCCAACAAAGGGATCGTTTGGGTGGCCATCCGCCTGCCCGACGGAACCATCAGTGCCCATGCCAACCAGGCCCGGATTCGCCAATTTCCGATGGATGATCCGGAGAATTGCCTTTTTGCGCCCGATGTGATCTATCATGCGCGGGAAACCGGACTGTACCAGGGCCCCGACAGCCTTTTCAGTTTTGCCGAGGCATACGGTCCGGCAGACGGAAGCACCGTGCGCGGTTGTGATGCGCGTGTGTGGGCTTTTTTCAACAAACACGGGGCCCAGGATATGACCCCTTACCTGCCTTACGCCCTGGGACAGGACCTGAGCCGTCCCCTTCCGCTGTACGTGAAAGCCAAAGAAAAACTTACCGTCAAGCAGGTAGCCGATATGATGCGTGACCACTACGAAGGCACCCCAATGGACATGGCATGCGACATAGGAGCCGGGGGCCACGACCTTCCCTACCGGTGGCGCCCGATGGGATTTGAAGTGGACGGAAAACAATATATCAACGAACGGGCCATTTCCACCCAGCAAACAGGATTCTGGTTCGTTGGGCAATCCCGCTCCGGGTTGCCCGATGAAATAGGCGGTATCTTCTGGTTTGGTGTGGATGATGCAGGGACATCACCGCTGACTCCGGTCTATACTTCATCGCTGGAAGTCTCTCCTCATTACGCCCTGGGACAGGGAGCCTCTATGCTGCAATATTCCCCTGAATCCATGTTCTGGCTCTGCAACCGCATTGCCCAGTTCGCTTACCTGCGTTACAATCAGATAGGAGCCGAAGTCCGGCAGGCCATAGATGAACACGAGAATGCCCTCATGGCCGGGATCCCCCTGGCGGATGCCCGGGCCATGGACCTGTGGAAACGCGACCCTCTGGAAGCCCGCCGCTTTCTGACAGATTACTCGCTTTGCGCTGCATCGGAC
>MWDM01000032.1 GCA_002070565.1 Bacteroidetes bacterium ADurb.Bin139 | reverse complement strand
TTTTGAATATATTGAATCCTGGTATAATCATAAAAGAAGGTTCTCAGCACTGAACAACTTAACCATTGATGAATTCTGGGAACTGTATAATGCTAAAAAAGATTCTATTAATAATGCAGCTTAACTTTTTGTCTCAAATTAGTTTGCAATTCCACTGTCTAAATATTCAGCAATATGAGCCGCAAAAAATTGTGAGATAAACTACAGCATAAACGCCAGAATGACAAATTAATGACAAAAACAGATAATTAAAAAAACCAACCAGCTTTTTATCAACTGATTGGCTTCTTTTGGAGCGGTCCGGACGGGACTCGAACCCGCGACCCCGTGCGTGACAGGCACGTATTCTAACCAGGCTGAACTACCGGACCCTGATTGTTTGGGAGGGCAAATGTAGGCAATGTTTTTGAAACTGCAAAAAAACTGAAATGCACGTTTCCGTATTTTTTTTCTTTAATAAAATGCTCAGATCCGGAAAAGGAAAATGTGGCAGGATGTTCTAAAACAACCATTCCGTCTTCTTCCAGGACACCGGCATTGAATATCTTTTCCGGCAGGTTTTCCAGGCCGGGCAGATCGTAGGGCGGATCGGCAAAAACAAGGCTGTATTTGCGGGAGCAGATCTTCAGGAAATCAAACACATTGTTACGGATCACCTGTATGCGTGAAGTAAGGCCCAGGGCCGCCACGGTTTCTCTGATGAAAGCGGCATGCTGTGGATTCATTTCCACACAGGTAACAGCAAGCGAACCCCTGGAGGCGAATTCCAGTGAAATGCCTCCGCTTCCGGCAAACAGGTCCAGCACGGTTGTGGTGTTTAAATCCAGAGAATTTTCCAGCACATTGAACAGGCCTTCTTTGGCAAAATCGGTAGTAGGGCGTGCTTTGAACGATTTTGGCGGCAGGATGTTACGCCCCTTCAGACTTCCACTGATGATGCGCATATCGGGAAAAAATGAGGTCCGTACTGAAGGTTCAGGGCTTCTGACGGGAAGAGGCCTTCCGGGGAAGTGGCAACCGTAACCGAAGGGAAATAGGTACACAACTGCTTTGTGTGGTTTGGTTTGAACGGCCCGCTTATATACAGGTTCAGGCTTCCCGGGTTGAGCTGCCATTGCTTAAGGGCAAACACAAGAAAATACAAGGCTGTGCTGAAACGGTCTATTGCATAAGAATTGCATAGCAAAAGACGCTCTCCCTGCATCAATACCAGGTCTACGTGGGAATGGGTATAGTGCATCAAAGCCCTTGAGAATTCTTTCCGCTCTACAATGAAATAGAGCTGGGGCATGACCGAGGCGTAAAATCTGGCCTTGTGCTGGTATTTGAACACCATGGCGTTGACCGGGGCGGGGAGTGCATAAATGCACGTGGCTTCCTGCGAAGACAATTTACAATAGTTGACTTCGTCCAGGTAGGCCACCTCAAATAGCTGACGGAGTACGTTTACAGCTTGTTCTGCTTCAAAGAGGGAGTCGGGAATGAGGGTGTACTTGTGGGTGTCAATCAAGACTTCGCAACGGTTGAAACGTTTCTGGAGAATCTCTTCCTGCCGGAACACGTTTCCAACTTCTTTAGCCCACTCGTTATAATCGTTACTTGGGAAGGAATACGAATGATTTTGCCATAAAAGACATTCCTGTGTATGGGTGTCCTGTATAACAAAAGAAAGTCCATTCACCCCAATATGAATGGACAATCTGTGATGTGCCTGCGGTATTTTGCTATTCGCAGACATGTTGTTATTCCCAGTTACCCGCGTTGTTGTTTGGTTGGTCTATACTACCCACCTTTACACCGGCATAACGGTTGGAAATCCTGCGTTCTTCATTCAGGTTGACTATAAGCTGACGGTTCATGCCTTTGAGAAGAACGTCATAAGGCGTACATGCCTCGAAAAGAGGAACGTCCACCCCGGATACTTTCTTTACCACAGCCCTGAGTTCAAATTCCTCTCCTACCAGCGGGACCCAGCGCAGGGAATCTATGTTGAAACCCGGATATTTGAGCAGTGTGTCCTTTACAGGCAGTTCCATGCTGTCACGAAATACACGGCCTTGTGCAACAGCGACCGAGTCGTCAAAAGAACCTATCTGCCTAACAATCATTATAGTACCGTTTTTGTAGAAATTCTCCAGGGTATCAAAAGAAGAGGTATATTTTCCAAATTCTGTTTTGTAGGTGGTCTGCAGTGTGCGGATGTCTTTCAACCGCTCAATAGCCAGCAGCTGACGGAAATTACGTTCTTTTTCGAAATTTATGGGAGCGGTCAGGCTCCTGACAATGGCATAGCCCAATCCAATGATAATCAAGGGCAGAATAACAATGGTTAGTATTTTTTTCATTATTGAATTATTAAATAATCGTTCAGAGGTCTTGCAAAATTAGGAAAAAAAATAACCTCTGCAATAATTCAATTATATTTGCAACAATATCTTTTTATGAAAGCCCTGTTTCCAAAAAATCTGATTAGCTGCTGGAACCAAGCCATTACCCAATCGGCCGCCATCGTGCTGGCCACGCATGTAAATCCGGATGGAGATGCTATGGGTGCCCTTACAGGACTGGGAGCATTCCTAAGGCAACAAGGGTACCGGGTGACCTGTGTATGCCCGAGCCCATATCCTGACTTTTTGGGATTTTTGGATCCCGGAAAGGACATTTTGGTGTATACATGCCATAAAGAAAAGGTTCTCAAGGCTGTGGACAAGGCAGATATTGTGGTGGCTGTGGACGTGAGCGGATTGTCACGCATGGAAGAACTGGGCAGTGCTTTATCGGAAAGCCGGGCCTTCAAAGTGCTGATGGACCACCATACAGACCCGGTAACAGAGGATTTTGACCTGGTCTTTTCAACCACCCGGGTAAGCTCTTCCTGCGAACTGATTTTCCGGTTGCTACATGCCTGGAAACCAAAAGCGGTCTTTTCTAAAGAACAGGCTACCGCTTTCCTGACAGGCATAATCACCGATACCAATCAGTTTGCCAACAGCGTATATCCGGAAACATTCCACGCAGCATCGATCATGCACCTGTGGGGCGCCGATTCTGAAACCATATTCAGCCAGGTATACCAGAATTTCACCCTGAACCGCATGCACCTGATGGGGTATGCCCTGCAGAATATCAGGATCCTTCCCCAGTTTGGCGCCGCATATATAGTCCTTACCAGGGATGTTCTGGAAGCGTTTGATTACCAGAACGGAGATACCGAAAGTTTTGTCAATTTCCCGCTTGCCATCAAGGGAATCAACGTTTCGGCCTTTTTCCTCCAGAGAAAGGATCACATCAAAGTATCTCTCAGGTCAAAAGGAGCGATTGCCGTCAACGGGATAGCCAGGCAATTCTTCAATGGAGGAGGCCATTACAACGCCTCGGCAGGTAAAATGGAAGATGCTCCCGAAAAGATCGAGGGTTTGCTCAAAGAGGCCCTGGGCACAGTAATTGCATAACTGCAGATAAGGAATGAGAACGTATTTGGTGTTGCTGGCCGGACTGCTCCTTGCGGTTGCTTCCTGCACAAAGGAAGATCGCAAATTAATGCTCATTAAACAGGAAGAGGATATAGACCAATATGTCCGGACCCTTGACAAATACGCCGTTCATTACCAGAAAGGAGTGGTCAGGGCCGTACTGGAACCCGGAAACCCTGCCACCCAGGCCGATACGCTGGCAACGGGTGATACCATTTATTTTTACTATGCAGGATATATTTTTTCCAGGGGAAAGGGTGAATTGTTCCACACCAATTCAGATAGCGTGGCCAGAGTTTATAACAGAAACCTGCCTGCTGACCAGGCAGTGGTCCGCTCCGGGGTATCGGGGGAGGGAGTATTTCTGAAAGGGCTGGAATATGGTTTTATTGGAATGTCTGCAGGTGAGCACGCTTATTTGATCTTCAATGCCGATTTTGGATACGGCAATCAAACGGTTGGGCAGGTACCCCGGATGTCTCCCTTGTTGTTTGAGATATGGGTGGAGCGGATTGTAAAAAAACAGATATCTTTGCAGGAATGAAAAAATTGATTTACCTGACAGCGGCACTTCTGGTAACCATGCCTGTTTTAGTGTCTTCCTGTGCCCGGGAACTTACAGAATCTACACGCCAGGCACATGAAAAAATGCTGGCCGCCCATGTCAGGGTAATACATCACGATACGTTGCAGAAAACAGAATCAGGTCTCTACTATACGGTAGTGCACAAAGGTTCAGGGGCACGGACTACAGATTCATCCCTTGTTTTTGTACGGGAAACCATTCTTGATCTCAACTATAACATCCGGGCCAGCACAGAAGAATCTGTAGCCAGGCAGCTGGGGGCGTTTAGCCGGTCCAATGCCTACATTCCCCTGTTATGGCACATGGGGAACTATTCCATCATGATGGGGCTGGAAGAAATGCTGATGGACATGCGGGAAGGAGAAATGCGCCGGATATGGCTGCCTTATTGGTTATCGGCTTACCAGGAAGGAGGGAGTTCAGAGAATACCACAGCCATGGTATACGATCTGGAATTGGTCAAAGTGGTCAGCGATATTGACAAGTACCAGATAGATACCCTGGAATCTTTCCGGAACAGGCACTATCCCGGAGTGGATTCCCTGGAGAGGGGATTTTACAAAGTGACCCTGGTACCGGGGACAGGGGATTCGGTAAAGAGTGCGACCACTGCAAAAGCCTGGTATATTGGAAAATTCCTGAATGGTCATGTATTTGATACCAACGTGGCCGATACAGCCCAAAAATACAGGATTTACAATACAAGTAAAGAATATTCAATCCTTCATGTCTCTATGCCTGTAGAGGATCAGGAAGATGACACCAGCCAGGAGGAGGAGGAGGGATCTGTGGTCAAGGGATTCAGTAAATGCATGCAGGATATGAAATACGGAGAGATTGCAGTTTGCTTTTTCCATTCAGACTACGGGTATAAGACCGAAGGAAAGCAGTCCTCTTCTTCGGGCACTTACCTTGGCGGGGGCATCCCTTCCTATATGCCTTTGTCATTCTGGATATACGTGCCCTTAAACAATTAACGGAATTATTAAAAAAATGGTGCAGGTGCATGCAACGTTTTTGTATGCACCTGCATCTATTATGTGGTTTTAGGTTTATAGGTTTCAACGGTAGAGGTTGGTCCGGTTCTCGGGCCATCCTCTTGTTGTTTTTTACCAGGAGTATTCTTTGGGATTTTTCAGTCCCGGCAGCCCAAAATAACTGGCATTTGTTGTTCCTTTTATCCAGACTTTGCTTACTAACACGTATGCAGCGTGATCCACCACATTAAGGGAATCACGTATGGCTCCTATGGGAAGTTCTACAGGATACGTCTTTGTCTTGTCCTCTTCAGTATTACTGTCGGCCAGGGCAAGATTAGTATAGGTTTCGGTTCCCCCGAAGAAGAATTTTCCGGTAGTTGAATAACAACCCACAATATACCCGCACACCCAGATGTTGCTCAGACCACCGGGCAGGGTGCGGGCTTCGGCAATGGTATAAGCTGTTTCTTTGGTAAGTCCGCGCACTGTGCCATCAACATCGTTCCACAGGCTGGTTATCCAGTTGCGTACAGTATCTACAGACACGGTTATGACAGGTTCCACATTGTCCTGTGTGCCGCCCGTTCCTTCCACCAGGAAGCTATACATATACTTTGCCTGGACCTGTCTTTCAACAGGATCTGACGATGAACCGTCGGCCGTTAAAGTGAGGCTAATGGGGCCGGGAAAAAAGTATCCCCACCTGTTATTGGTGGTACTGTCAAAATTCAGGGACCCTCCGGTTCCCGAAATGTTCATGCTAAAGGTGGTGAATTGCGCAGAGAATGCCTCTGAAAACACAACACGCACCCCCGCGTTTTCCTGCTTGCAGACCAGAAGGACCTCACAGGATTCTCCTGCCACCACTTCTGCTGTCTGTCTGCCGTAATAATAGGGTTTGTCAAAAGCCGGCACTGTAAAGGCTTCATTGTAAACCTCTATGGTATAATTTCCCGGTGTCAGGCTCAGAGGAGATCCCGTCATTTGTTCAACGTTGGAATTATACAGTGTATCCCCGCCCTGCCTGATCAGCAGAAATGAATAATTATCCAGACTGGTGCTCCTGGTCCTGACACCAAATTGTGTCTCGATGGTCACATCTACAACAAGATATCCATCCTGATCCGGAACAATGTTAAGTCCGTTGCATGCCCACAGCGCGGCCAGAAGAATGCATCCCGCCGCTTTTAAAACGTTTCTTCTCATAAGACTTTTTTTATTTGTTCAACAGGGGTGAAATTAATACTTCATAAAAGCAAAAAAGAGACAAAGGGTATAAAACTCGGAAAACATTCCTAAATTTGTAATTCGTTTTCAATAGCTCAATGCATGTCATCTATTCATAAACATCCGATTCTTCCCATTCCGGAAGAGGATAAGGTAGCTTTTTCATTTGAGGGTCAAACAGTTTTCGGTCAAAGAGGCTTTACTATAGCCGCCGCTTTACATCAGGCCGGTCTGTTGGTCCATAAACATAGCCTGAACCACAGGAACCGAAGCCTGTCCTGCGGGATCGGAAAATGCGGAGCCTGTGAAATGCTGGTTGACGGTAAGGTACGCAGAATCTGCATCACCAGGGTAGACGGAGTAAAAGAGGTGCAACGCATTCCCGACGGGTTCCTGGCAGAAAGCGGCTCCATTCCATCCCCGCGTTCTGTAAAAGTGTACAAAACCATTGTGGCCATCATAGGAGCAGGGCCGGCAGGCCTTGCCGTACGGGAAGAACTGGACAAGAAGGGGATTCCCAACCTGGTTATTGACAACAATGCCCGCATAGGAGGTCAGTTCAATATGCAGACCCATCAGTTTTTCTTTTTTGAAAAAGAAAAACGGTTTGGGGGTATGCGCGGGTTTGAGATTGCAGCCAGCCTGGCCGGTGAAAACCATGATGGCATACTGCTTAACAGCACGGTATGGGATATTTTTGATAACAGAAGGCTGGCAGTCAAGAACATCGAGACCCAGGAAATTTTTTATGCAGATGCGGAGTACCTGGTTATAGGAACAGGAGCCGTTCCATTCATGCCGGCCTTTGGTAATGATGATGTGCCGGGAGTCTATACGGCGGCCGTTTTCCAGAGGATGATGAACAGCGAGCTTACCTTACTGGGTAAGAACATCCTTACCGTAGGGGCCGGGAATATTGGATACCTGACATCATACCAGGCCATGCAGGCCGGAGCAAAAGTCAGGGCCATCATAGAAGCCATGCCCCGGGAGGGGGGGTTCCCCGTCCAGGCCAACCGCGTACGGCGGCTCGGTATTCCCATCATAACATCCCATATGCTCCTGGAAGCCATCCCCAACAGGGATAATACCGGAATAACCGGTGCAGTGATTGCGCAATGCCGCGATTTTAAGGTCATTCCGGGAACCGAGAAAAAACTGGAGGGAATTGATACCATCAATATTTGCACAGGCCTGATCCCCGATGACCAGCTTTTGCTCAAAGGCCGGCAGGCATTCGGCCTGAGATGCCATGGTGTAGGGGATGCCATTCGCATTGGCGAGGGCACCTCGGCAGTTCTCCGGGGAAAACAGTGTGCCTATGAAATCATGCAACAAATGGGAATGCGCCTCTCTTATGATGATTACCTGGCTGTTTCCAAAGAATATATAGACTCGCAGCAACATCCGGTAAGGATTCTGGAAAAACCCCGGATCCCCGCTCCGGAACGCATGAAGGCAAAACCTTTTGTTTTATTTGACTGCCTTTACGGCTTTGCATGCAACCCCTGCACGTTTGCCTGTAAATACGGAGCCATCACCAAAGATTCCACATCGGCAGTTCCGGTGGTGGATTACGACAAATGTATAGGCTGCATGGCCTGTGTGAGCCAGTGCCCCGGACTGGCCATTTTTGGCTATGATCTGGAGCGCAAAACGCTGTTTCTCCCGGTTGAATATGAGGTTACCCCGGGTGCTTCTCTTTATCTGGTAGATAACCAGGGCAGGAAAAGGGCAGAGGGCACGCTGGAAAAGCTTATGTTACGGCCCAACAAGACCAATGTGGCCCGCGTGAAAGTACACGAACCCATACCCGCCGATTTACTGGAAATTAGCGGATTCATAGTGAAGGAAGACTATCCCGGGCTTCCCGATATGCAACCCGTAGAAGAAAGGAAAGAAATTAAAACATACCTGTGTCACTGCGAGGACGTTGCCCTCGAAGATTTGCTCAAGCTCATTGGGGACCGGGATACGATAACGGCAGACGAGCTCAAGCACATCTCCCGTATGGGAATGGGGGCCTGCCGCGGATCGCGCTGCCTGCCACGGGCTGTGCAGACCCTGAGAAACTACGGGATACAGGTCATATCGGATCTGACACCCAGGGGCCCCATGGCAAACCTGGTGCAAATGGGAGAACTGTACCCTTATGGCCGGCCACAGGAAATCATCCTTCCCAGGGGTGTGAATAATGGTAAAGAAGATGAAGAAGCAGATGTTCTCATAGCCGGGGGAGGCATTGCCGGTAGTGCCCTGTTCCGGTACCTGGCAGAGGAAGGGTTTAACCCGGTTCTGGTAAATCATGACCGCGGGAGCTCCTGGAGGAATATTGCCGGGGGACGTCCGGCGTTCAGCCTTCCGGCCCTGGCCGACATCTCGGCACACAACCTGGAAATATTCAAGGAACTGCAAAAACAGGGCAATATTGATTTTCATATTTCCCGGTATGTCAATTTTGTACACGATCAGGCCACCTACCGCTCCCTGGAGGCTTCCAGGGCATGGTCAGATGCGTACATGGTAGAAGCAAAGGATTTTCACAAAGAAATTTCTGCTGCATTTAATGCATGTCAGCAAACATATTCCCATGCACTGATCACCAACAATTGCTGGCAGGCCAGCCCGGGAAAAACCCTGGACCTGATCAGGCATCTGGGTACCGGGGCAGGGGGGCGCATACTGGAACAAACCCGGGTCATGGACGTGGAAAAACAGGGAGACACCTATACCGTGATCCTGCTGGACCACAACAACAGGTACCAAGTTTTCAAAACCAGGCTGTTCATCAACGCACTGGGTCAGAACGGTGAGGAGTTTGCCAGAAAACTGGGCTTTATCACGGGTATATACCCGGTAAGACACCAGGCATTCATAACCAAGCGGCTGCCTCTTCTGGGGAAGGGCGGCAAGGCCCTGGATATGCTCATTGACCGGCGCAATTATAAAGGATTCTCGGCCGTTTACGGACAACAACTCGCAGACACAGGGCAGATCATAGGATGCGCTTCTCCGGTTACGGATATGCAGGAAGCGGGTAAAAACCTGAAAGTCAATACAGAAGATTTCCTCAACATTGTTGCCGAGGTGTTTATTCAGTGGTTGCCTTGTCTTGCCGATGCGGGATTCCAGGCCTTCTGGAGCGGATATTACACCGAGCCCAGATACATAGTGGATCCGGGCAGAGGCCTTTTCCTGGGCATGCGCGGCCATGGATTCATGCTTTCGCAGTACCTTGCAAAGCTTTATGTAGACGCGCTGAAAGGAAGAAAAGTCCCGGATTATTTCAGGGATCTGGCTCTGGATGGTCCGGGACTAAGCGAAATGGCTTTCAAATAAGCATAACGGCTCAATTGCCGCAGCAATCCAGCTGACGGCTCAGGAAAGTACGCATGTTGCTGTAAAGAGAACGGACGGCTGCATCTGTACGCAATACGTAATTATCTGCATATACTTTTTTAACATTGCCTGCACCATCCACAAAGAAAAAGGCAGGAACAAAGTTTTTGATCTCTCCTGTCAGCAGGGCATCCCCGTAAAAAAGCCTGGTAAATGCATTGACCTTTACCTGTGCCTGGGGATTGAATACGGGTCTGTTCTCCCACCATAGCTTGTTTCCGGTAGTTTCATCCACATCGTTCAGGCCGTTGTTTGCCAGGTAATCAAAATATTCCTGCTCCCGGCCTTCCATTTCCATGGCTGCTCCGTAGATCTTGAAACCGTGACCCTTAAATTCTGTATACAACTCCTTGACCTTGGGCATAAAATTGGAACAGTCCGGACACCACGAAGCCCACATAAAGAGCATCGTGATCCGGGCCCTGCTATATACATCGCTGAAGGCAAGCTCCGAGTCCGGAACTCCGGGTATGGGCAATGAAAAATTCCTGGTGGGTGCCAGAAATTCATGCAATCCCTTCTGAGAGATGGTCAGCGTTGTTGAAACGGACCCCCCGCCCAATGCGGTAACAGTCCCTTCCCTGCTCTGGGGCCGGTCAATATCCGAAATGGTTATCAACAGGGTATCTTTTTTCCGGTTGGCAGACAACCAGTTTTCCGCTCCGGCAGAAACCGTGACTTTCCATTCGGGAACGTTTGTGAAAACCAGCCTTTGTATAGGTTCCACGTCAAAGGGATCTACAGAAATCATGGGATCGGGATTCCCGAAAAAATTAATATAATAAGAGCCGGCTTCGGTATTGGTCTGTTCTACGGTGAGTGTTTTTTCAATTCCCGAGGTGGATTTAATAACATATATGGCAATCCTGGGTTTTTCATCGGGTAAGGCTGTTACATTAAGGGTGACCTTTGTTTCTCCTGGTGTGCCTTTGTCCGGGTAGACAGTACACCAGTCTTCGTTTCCCACTTGTTCCATATACCAGTTTTCCGTGGTCTTAACCGTAAAAGTCCTTTCAGAAGACAAAGGAGGAAGGTTAAATGTGACAGGAATTACAACCAGTGTTGCCGTCTGATCTGAAGGATTACAGGAAGACAGCAGGGCAAGCCCCAAAAAGGCGATAAACAGGATTTTTTGAAAAAAATGTCTTTTCATTGTTTTGATACATATTTTATGCCTGTAAAGTAAAACATTTTCCATGACAAACCAAAACACGTCCCAAATGCTTACATTTGCAGCATCAAGCAACAGTTGGACATGCCGGTGGTAACGGTTACAAGCGATTGGAATAAACATGATTTTTATGCAGGAGCCCTGGAGGGGGGGCTGCTGGGCATTTCCCCCGTCTATGAGATCACCCATCAAATCCATCCCTTTGACGTACGCATGGGGGTGTTTGTTTTGCGTCAGGCTTTTACCCGTTACCCTTCAGGAAGCATTCATATACTGGCGGTACAGGCGCAGGCAACCGATCAGTTGCCCATGTCAATTGCCTATTATCAGCAACATTATTTCATTACCGTGAATGATGGCCGCTTTTCTTTGCTGTTTGACCATGAACCGCAATGGATACGGGCTGTTTATACTGCCCCTGGAGCCTTTTCTGAACTCGACGCTTATATCAAAGCGGTAAAGGCCATTGTGGAAGACAAGATCGGGGAAATGACCCTGCCCGCTGAAATGAAAACCGAGGTAAGACCTTCAGCCGTAGCAGAAAAGGACTACATAATGGGACAGGTGATTTATATCGATTCTTATGGGAATGCCATTACCAATATCTCTCGTTCGCTTTTCAACAAAGTGGGAGCCGGCAGGGATTTTCGCATTTTTTTACAGGGACCTTATACCCGGATTGAAAAAATTTCGGATTCTTACCAGAGGGTGCGTCCGGGACAACTGCTGGCCCTTTTCAACAGTACAGGCCTGCTGGAACTGGCGGTTTTTATGGGCAGTCTGGCAACCCTTGAAAACATAGGATTATACGACGACATTCAGATACAATTCAACAAATATGGATAAAAAACAGATTCTGGACAGTTTTGGCAAGCTGTTGGATATTATGGACCGCCTTCGATCAGAGTGTCCCTGGGACAGGGAGCAGACACTGGAAAGCCTCCGCACCCTGACTATAGAAGAAACGTATGAATTGAGCGAGGCTATCCTTAAAGGGGACATGGAGGGGTTGTCAAAAGAACTGGGCGATATCCTGCTGCATATAGTCTTCTACGCAAAAATCGGGCAGGAGCAGGGAGCCTTTACTATGGGCGATGTTCTTGAGAACCTTTGTGAGAAGCTCATATTCCGTCATCCGCACGTTTTTGGCGATGTTAAGGCAGACAATACCCGAAAAGTGATCCAAAACTGGGAGCACATGAAAACAAAAGAAAAAAACGGGAACAAATCGGTCTTGTCAGGAGTTCCGGAGGGCTTGCCGGCACTAATCAAGTCCTTCAGGATCCAGGACAAGGCACGTGCCATGGGTTTTGACTGGGAGAAACGGGAACAGGTGTGGGATAAAATCGCAGAAGAAGCAAGCGAGTTCCGTGCCGAGTGGGAAAAAGGAGATCAGGACAGGATGGAAGCCGAATTCGGGGACTTGCTCTTTGCCCTGATCAATGCGGCCAGGCTCTATGGCATCAATCCGGAAAATGCCCTTGAAAGAACCAACCGGACTTTCATAGCCCGTTTCAATTATCTGGAAGAAAAAACCATCAAACAGGGGCGTTCCCTGAAAGATATGACCTTGCAGCAAATGGACAGGATCTGGGAGGAAGCCAAACTTAAACAGGGCAACTGAACCATGGAACACTGGCTGAGCCGCTCTGAATTGCTTGTGGGAAAAAGCGGACTGGAACAATTAAGCAAAAGTACCGTGCTGGTAGCCGGTCTGGGCGGGGTGGGGTCCTATGCGGCCGAAATGCTTGCGCGCTCAGGGATAGGTCACCTTATAGTGATAGATAATGATGTGGTTGGATTTACAAATCGCAACAGGCAGCTTCCGGCCCTGACCGGGACAGAAGGCATGCTCAAGACCCGTGTCATGGAAGACAGGATCCGGCAAATCAATCCCGATATTATCCTGGAAACGGTCAGTGAATACCTGGATGAATCATCGGTCCCCGTACTTTTGGACCAGTATTCGCCGCAATACGTGGTGGATGCCATTGACACCCTTTCCCCCAAGATTGCGCTGATATGTTACTGGCTGGGACGAAAAATTCCCCTTGTAAGCGCCATGGGTGCCGGAGCACGTTTTGATGCAACTGCTGTAAGGATTGATGATATTTCCAAAAGTTACAATTGTCCCCTGGCCTTCATGCTTCGCAAAAGGCTTCGCAAACTGGGAGTGGTCAAGGGGTTCAAGGTTGTTTTTTCTACAGAACTGCCCCGTGAAGGGGCTATTGTACCTTTTGAAGGCAAAAATAAAAAATCCATGACCGGCACCATTTCTTACCTCCCTGCTGTTTTTGGTTGTCTTTGTGCCCAGACGGTAATTTGTGATATTCTGGAAATTCGTACCTTTGAAAGATTTATTAAGGGAAAATCATGACTTTTGATATAAAGGAAATCTCCACCAGAAAAGAAATGAAGCGGTTTTCCCGCTTTCCTCTTGAGCTATATAAAAACAATCCACAATACGTACCCACCCTGATTTCTGATGAGATCAAAAGCATTCTGGATTCACCAAGCCTGAATTATTGCCAACGCAAGATCTGGATAGCCTGTGACAGCCGAAACCGGATTGTGGGGCGGGTTGTGGGGGTAATTAATCCACGGGCCAATGATATTTACAGCTATAAGAGGGTCCGCTTTGGATGGTTTGATGTTATTGAGGATTTTGAAGTGGCACAGTCACTCATACGGACGGTGGCAGACTGGGGGGCTTCCCTTGGTATGACCGAGATCCACGGCCCGCTGGGTTTCAACACATGGAACAAACAGGGACTGGTGGTTGAAGGTTTTGAAAACCTCCCTCAATTCAATTGCCTGTACAATTACCCCTATTACTCAGTTTTCCTGGAACGCATGGGCTTTTCAAAAGAAGTGGACTGGATCCAGTACATCATGTCTGCCCGGCAACCTGTTCCTGACAAGATAGAACGCATAAACGAAGCGATCATTAAGCGTTACAACCTTCACATCCTTAAATGGAAAAAAGTTAGTGATTTCAAGCCTTACATTGACGAATTCTTTGAAATGTACAACAAGAGCTTCATTACGGTTCAGAATTTTATTCCACTAACACCGGAAGAAATCCAGGCAAGTACCCGTATTTACATGAAACTGATTAATCCGGCTCTTTCCTGTTTTATAATGGACAGCAATAACCGGGTAGTAGCCTTTTCCATATCATTTCCCAGCCTCTCACGGGCACTTCAAAAAGCCCGTGGTACCCTTTTCCCGTTTGGATGGTTCCATATCCTGAAGGCCTATTTATTTTACAAGGACATTGATCTTATGATGAATGGCGCTCATCCAGACTGGAAAGGGAAAGGTTTGAGTTCAATTTACCACTACCATACAAATAAAACCGCCATCAGAAAAAATCTGCGCTGGGCCGTAACAAACCCCCAGCTGGAAAACAATCATGCCATTGATGTATGGAAGGAATATGATACCAGGCTGCACACGCGCAGGCGTTGTTATTTGAGAGACATAAATTTTTAAACGTATATAAAATGACAATTCACGAAATCGTATCGTTGGTGAAGGGAAAGATACTCTGTGGTAATGTAGGGGAAGAAGACTTTGTAGAATATTGCTTTGCTTCTGATCTTATGAGTGATGTACTGACTGTACGCAGGAGCGATTTCATGCTCATAACCGGTTTGTCCAATGTACAAAGCATCCGCACGGCAGAAATGAGTGATCTTAAGTACGTGATGCTGGTACGGGGAAAAACACCGCCGCAGACTATGATAGAGCTTGCAGAAGAAAGCGGAATTGTTCTTATCATGAGTCCGTATTCCATGTTTAAGGCATCCGGAATCCTTTACATGGCCGGGTTGAAGGGTGTTTTTTGATGGATTTGTCGTTTAATATACAGGGAGGTGATTTTACCTCTGCAGGGACAGCTTCTTCACAGGTACGGCGGACCCTTAAGGAACTGGGAGTGGATGCATCGGTGATCAAGCGTGTGGTTGTTGCCCTGTATGAGGCCGAGGTCAATATTGTAGCACATGCTTGCCATGGCACGATCACGGCCCAAATCAATCCCGAACGCGTCTTTCTTCAGCTGGTGGATGAAGGTCCCGGCATTCCCGACATAGAAAAAGCCATGACCCCGGGTTTCTCAACGGCATCGCAGGAAGTAAGGGAAATGGGATTTGGCGCTGGTATGGGATTGCCTAATATTTGCAGGAACGCCGATGTTTTCAATATTCACTCTGTCCCTGGAAAAGGCACGACCGTTGAGATAACTATTCAAATAAAATGAGTATGGATCAACAAATGAAACCCTTTCATCATGCATTAAGTATCCGCAGGGAGGTCTGTACAGGTTGTTCACGCTGCATTCGCGTATGTCCTACAGAAGCTTTGCGGGTGAAGGACGGTAAAGCCACACTCCATCCGGAATGGTGCATCGATTGCGGGGAATGTTTTAATGTTTGTCCTGTAAGGGCAATTGTGGTGGAAGATGATGACATAGCTCAGATTTTCAGTTACAAGCACAGGATACTTCTTGTTCCTTCTATCTTCTTTGCCCAATTTGAAGAAAAGCTTACCCTGGACGCCATCAAGGGTATCCTGTACGATATGGGTTTCACCGAGCTATGTACCGTAGAACAGGGCGCCGATTTGCTGGTAGACGAAATCAATCATTATATTGAGGACTTTGAAGATGAAAAGCCGGTGATTTCCTCTTATTGTCCGGCAGTTGTACGGCTCATACAGGTACGTTTTCCTTCTTTTTCTCACCGCATCATGCGCCTGATTCCTCCCCTGGAAATAACGGCCCAGTATTACAGGAACGAGTACCAGAAGAACGGGGTTCCCCTTGACGAGGTTGGCATTTTCTATGTCACTCCCTGTGCGGCTAAGATTGCAGCCATCAAAGCTCCGGTTGGAGGGTATACTTCTCCTATAAACGGGGTCATTAACATGTCTGAACTATACAACAAGGTTTTCCTGGCCTATAAGCAAAAGGGAACCAGTGAGCACGAGCATTGCACCCTAACCCATTCTTCGCTTTCCTCGATCGGGATCCGCTGGTCTACCACCGGCGGAGAAGCCGTCAATATCCGGGGACGTGCTCTGGCCATAGACAGCATGCCCAATGTGATCGATTTTCTGGAACGGCTGGAAAATGAAGAAATAAAAGGGGTGGATTTTCTGGAATTGCGTGCTTGCGACATGTCTTGTTGCGGCGGGATCCTTGTACAGGACAATCGTTTTCTGATCAGGGAACGCATAGAGAAGTCGGCAGAGGAACTCCCCCTGAAACACATGCTGGACCAGGAGTTTAAAAATGTATGTTCCGGTCACATACCCATGGACCCGGTAGAGCCCAGGGCCATGATCAAATACCATTCAGACCTGACCATTGCCCTGCAGCGCATGGAAGAATCACGCAGGTTGCGGCTGATGCTCCCGGGCATTGATTGCGGCGCATGCGGCGCGCCTTCCTGCGAAGCCCTTGCAGACGATATTGTATGCGACCGTGCGACTCCGGATCATTGTGTGATCCTGCACGCACATAGGGCGGGTTCTGAAATGCTCGAAAAAATATGGGGAAAGAAACATTTTAATAAAGAATAATAAAAATATATGACAGTAAAAGAAATGGCAGAAGCCTTGAACTTGCGTGTATTCGCAGCAGAGGAAGGATTGGAAAAACAGGTGGTCGGCGGTTATACTTCCGATTTACTGAGCGATGTGATGGGATATGCCGATGCCGGCATGGTGTGGATCACCCTTCAGACCCACAAAAACATAATTGCTATTGCTTCGCTCAAGGAACTGTCTGCTGTGATACTGGTAAAAGGCTTTGAACCTGATGCCGACACGCTGGCGCTTGCCAGGCGGGAACAGATTCCTTTACTGGGAACATCCGGACAGGCGTTTGAAACTTCGGGCCGATTGTACCGGTTGCTTAACCCCTGATTATGATTAGTGCAAAAGCCGACCTGCATATTCATACTTTTTTATCTCCCTGCGGTGATATCGGGATGACTCCCCTGAACATCGTAAGACATGCAAAAGCCAAAGGACTGCATCTGATTGCTGTAACCGATCACAATTCAACGCAGCAGGGACCCGTTGTACGCCAGGTGGGAGAACGCGAAGGGCTTGCCGTAATTTACGGGGCCGAGATTACCACCCGGGAGGAAGTGCATTGCCTGGCTTATGTGGGATCGGAAGAACAGCGGCTGGAATTGCAGCACTACCTTGAACTGCATCTGCCCAAGGTTCCCAACAATCCCGACATTTTTGGGTATCAGTTGTGGGTCGATGAGAACGAGCAGGTTTTAGGAGAAGCCCCCTATTTGTTGATATTGGGTATTGATCAGGGTATTGACCAGGTCGCCGGTTTTGTGCATTCCATAGGAGGACTTTTTGTTCCTGCCCATATAGAAAGGCCCAGAAATTCCCTGATGAGCCAACTGGGATTTGTGCCACCGGGATTACCGGCCGATGCGCTGGAGCTCTCACGCTTCTCCAATCCCGTGGATTTTTGCAGTAAAAACACCTACCTGAAAAAATATACCATAATTCAATCTTCTGACGCCCATTTCCCCGGGGACATAGGATTGGTAAGCACAACATTCCTTATGGAGAAACCAGGCTTTGAGGACTTGAAATCAACACTTATTATACCCCATGAATGACCTGGCATTGCATTTGCTTGATATAGTCCAAAACTCCCTGGGTGCGGGAGCTTCCTTCATTGCCATAGAGGTAAGTGAAAATCCGGATGAAAATTTATTGACTATCAGCGTAAAAGACAATGGTCGCGGAATAAGCCCCGAACAACTGCAAAAAATCAGTGATCCGTTTTTCACTTCCCGCACCACCCGCCGGGTTGGTCTGGGCGTTCCCCTGCTAAGACATACAGCAGAACAAAGCGGAGGCAGCCTGGAGGTGTCCTCGGAGCCTGGAAAAGGCACGCTTTTGACCGCCCGGTTTCAATATGACCACCTGGACCGGCCTCCGCTTGGCGATGTGGCCAATGCCGCAGTGCTCATGATCTCGGCAAATCCGGAAGTTGATTTTTCTTACAAATATTCATACAACGGAAGATCTTATCAGGTAAGCACACAAGAACTGAAGGAGGTTTTGGGTGACTTACCTCTTAATGATCTGTATGTTATGGAAACAATAGAAGAGATGATAAAGGAGAACCAAAGTGACCTGAAAGTTTGTCAAATTGAATAATTTGGGCTTACTTTGCCGATTCCTTTTAATACGGTATTAAAATTTTTTACAGATTATGACAAAGATTAAATCATTGGACGATTTGCGGCAAAGAAAACAGCAACTCGAACAAGGTATGGAAATCAGGGAAAAAAGCGACCATCCCGAGAGCCTTGTGCAAATTAAGGTTGCGATGGCTACATGCGGTATTGCCTCAGGCGCGAGGGCGGTTATGAATGCCTTTGTGGAAAAGATTAAAAAAGAAAAAATTCCTGCAGTTGTAACACAAACCGGATGCATGGGTTATTGCTATGCCGAACCTACTGTGGAAGTTAAGAAACCGGGGATGGATCCGGTGGTTTTTTCCTATGTCGATGTTGCAAAAGCAGAAGAAATAGTTGATAAATATATTCGCAATAACGAATTGCTTGACGGTATCCTGCCGGCTAACTATCAGACCATTTAAAAAATCCATTCAATAATATAGATCATAATGTATAAAATGCAATTACTTGTTTGCGGCGGAACCGGATGCCGGGCCTCTGCAAGCGCAAAAATTGTAGAAAAACTGAATGAATCACTTGCATCTCACGGATTGACTTCAGACGCACAGGTGGTAACCACCGGTTGTTTTGGCTTCTGTGAAAAAGGCCCCATTGTGAAAGTGATTCCGGACAACACCTTCTACACGCAAGTTAAGCCCGAAGATGCAGAAGAAATCGTTGCCGAACACATCCTCAAAGGAAGGAAGGTTAAACGTCTTCTTTATGAAAACCCCCAAACAGAAGAACATGTTGCCGATTCAAAGCACATGGGGTTTTACCAGAAACAAATGCGTATTGCTCTCAGGAACTGTGGCTTCATTGATCCTGAAAACATCGATGAATATATTGCCAGGGATGGTTATTCTGCTTTGGCACAGGTGATATCTGAACTCACCCCGCAACAGGCTATCGAAATGGTCAAACAGAGCGGCCTGCGCGGACGGGGAGGAGCAGGCTTCCCTACAGGTCTGAAGTGGGAGATTACCAGCAAGTTCACAGCAGACCAGAAGTATGTGGTATGTAATGCAGACGAGGGAGACCCCGGAGCATTCATGGACCGTTCCATCCTGGAAGGAGACCCCAATTCTGTTATTGAAGCAATGGCCATCTGCGGCTATTGCATAGGGGCAAACAAAGGGCTGATATACATCCGCGCCGAATACCCCCTGGCTATCAGTCGTCTTCGGATTGCCATCAGGCAGGCCCGCGAATATGGTTTGCTGGGCGACAATATTTTGGGAACCGATTTTTCATTTGACATGGAATTGCGTTACGGCGCCGGTGCATTTGTTTGTGGGGAAGAAACGGCCCTTATAGCATCCATGGAAGGAAAACGGGGAGAACCCCGGGTTAAACCGCCGTTCCCTGCAGAAGACGGATACATGCATAAACCTACCAACGTAAACAATGTAGAAACTTTTGCCAATATCCCCGTTATTTTTCTTAAAGGGCCCGAATGGTTTGCCAGCATTGGAACAGCAAAGTCAAAAGGAACCAAAGTGTTCGCCCTGGCAGGGAAAATTAATAATGTAGGGCTTATTGAAGTTCCCATGGGAATCACACTGCGTGAGATCATTTACGAGATAGGCGGAGGGATTAAAAATGGCAAGAAATTCAAAGCCGTTCAGACAGGAGGTCCTTCGGGAGGTTGTCTGACCGAAAAACACCTGGATACGCCTATTGATTTTGACAGCCTTATAGCTGCCGGCTCCATGATGGGTTCCGGGGGGATGATCGTCATGGACGAAGATGACTGTATGGTTTCCATCGCAAAATTTTACCTGGAATTCATTGTTGAAGAATCCTGCGGTAAATGTACACCATGTCGTGTAGGCAACAAACGCATGCTCGAGATCCTGGAAAAGATCTGCCAGGGCAAGGGTAACATGGAGGACCTGGACCACCTGCGCAATTTCGCCAACGTGATAAAGGATACTGCTTTATGCGGACTTGGACAGACTTCTCCCAATCCGGTTCTTTCCACACTGGATAATTTTTATGACGAATACCTGGCGCACGTCAAGGATAAAAAATGTTTTGCCAGGAAATGCAAAGCACTGGCACGCTACACCATTATTCCAGAAGTATGTACCGGGTGTACCGTTTGTGCCAAAAACTGTCCCGTCGAGGCTATTACAGGCGAAAGGCGTCAACCGCACTTCATCAACCAGGATATATGCATCCACTGCGGGGTATGTTACACGAAGTGTAAGTTTAATGCTATCTTAGTTCAATAAGCGAGAATATGGAAACAGTAAAATTAACTATAGACAATAAACACATAGAAGTTCCCAAAGGAACAACCATTCTCCAGGCGGCAAAACAGGCGGGTATCAATATTCCCTCGCTCTGTTACATGAACCTGCCCCATCTGGATCAGGAACACAAACCCGGAAGCTGCCGTGTCTGTGTAGTGGAAATCCCGGGAAGAAAGACCCTGGTACCGGCTTGTGCAACAAAATGTACAGATGGCATGGAAGTATTGTCCCACACGCTGCGCGCCATTAACGCCCGCAGGACAGTGGTGGAACTGCTGCTTTCCGACCACCCGAAAGATTGCCTTATATGTCCATCTTCCGGTAATTGCGAATTGCAGAAACTATCCATTAATTTGGGGATACGCAAGATCAATTCAGTAGAAAATGCAGCCATCTCGACCTACCGCAAGGATGCATCACCATCGTTGCTCCGTAATATGGACAAATGCGTGATGTGTCGTAGTTGTGAGACCGTTTGCAATGAAATACAGACAGTTGGAGCCCTGAGCGCAATCAACCGCGGCTTTATGTCGGTAGTAGCCCCTGCCTTTGAACAGGATCTTGTCGATTCTCCCTGTACCTTCTGCGGT
>MWDM01000031.1 GCA_002070565.1 Bacteroidetes bacterium ADurb.Bin139 | reverse complement strand
ACGGATACAGACCCAATCGTTCTGCCCATGATGCCATAGCCAAGGCTCAGGAGCGTTGTTGGAAGTATGCGTGGGAACGGGCCAAAGCACGGATATTAATCATTACCTTACACGTCCCCGCGTGGCAGGAGATCTGCACGGACAGGCTCCCCTGCTATGGTTTGCATATAGTTTGATAGCCCCTTGATAAACAGCAATATAAATAATGAAATTTTCCACATTTATCTTTTTTGTCCTTTTTTTGGCCGGTTGTGAGCCGGATATATACCAATACGACATAATTGTCACGGAAACGGCTACTAACATGGGGGATCTGAATTCTGCCTATGACGATTGGAATTCTGATCTGCCTTTCCCTTACGAACGGTCCGAGATCTGGTTTTCCTCCAACAGGAACTCCTATGGAGGAGAATTTGATTTAGTTGCCTGCAAGCTGGATTTTTCCTACCACGAAGACCACAACATCCTGGATCTGAGTACGGGGAACGAAGAATACGTTGCACCTGCTTCGGCTTTGTTGCCCGTGATAAATTCCCCGCACGATGAGCTGGGGCCGCACAGCTTTCTGACCGGAGAGGATATGTTGTTCCTGTACGCTACCAATCCGGGGGAGGTATTCGAGATCCGTTTTGTGGAGCTTACCCGCTGGAATTACGGGAGCGGACAAACGGTGAGCGATCCCGTGGCTGTTGCGGGTCTGAACGAATCCGGGGACAATCTTTATCCGTGCATAGACGAAGAAAACAGGAAGATCTACTTTTGCAGCAACCGGGACGGGTTGACTTATGACATTTATTCGGCGCAGTACAATTCGCCCATCTCAAAGCAATCGCTTATAGGCGGGGATATAGCGCATATAACAAAGGAAATGGTTTCGAGTGGCTATGATGACAAATGTCCTTATATCTATGGGGATTTCATAGTATTTGCTTCAAACAGGGAAGGCAGTTACGATTTGTGGTATTCCAAAAAATATCATGATGAATGGATGGAGCCCATTAAACTGCAACCTACCATCAATTCCGAATATAACGAATACCGTCCCGTGCTGTTCCAGGTCCTGGGAGTTGATCTGATGGTATTCTCCTCTGACCGTGCGGGCGGCAAAGGCGGGTATGACCTGTATATAGTCAAGATCGGGAATTATCTGAATTAACGGAACCTGTCTTATGATCCAGTGAAAGTTTCATCATTATATCTGTTTGATCGTCATCCCCTAATTTAAAAAGGTGTTTGTCAAACGCCACAAAACCGTTTTTTTTATAAAAATGGATAGCCCGGAGATTATGTTCCCATACTCCCAGCCATATAAAATCAACTTTTTTTTGCAGGGCGATCTCTAATGCTTTTTGGTAGAGTAACTGACCCGGATTTTTCCCGTGGTAGGCTTTTAGCACATAAATGCGTTCAATCTCGACAGCGTTTTCGTTTTGCAATTCTGTTTGAGAGGGTCCAAAATTGATTTTCAGGTAACCGATTATTTTATTCTTGAGTGTTGCAAAATAAAATTGGGTATTCCTGTCTTTCAATTCTTTGTTCAGCTTTCCTGCAGAAAATTCTTCGTCCAGGTATTTGTTCATATCTTCCGGACTATTGTCCCCGGCAAAAGTCTCGTGAAATGTTATTCTGCTGATGGTCTGTAATTCATCAAGATTATTTGGAGTTACTCTTTTAATCTGGAAATTGGTCATTGTTTGTAACCCGTAAATACCTGAATATTAGATTTTAGTATACTAATTACCTTCTGGGGGGAAAGTAGTTGTAGAGCACGTTCTCTACATGCCACAGCATGGGGCTGACCTCTTTTCCGTCTTCGGAAATGTTCGTAAATACAATGAAGGCGGGTTGTCCGTTCAGGATCTCTTTTATGGCTAATTCATTTCCGTCTTTTGTAATCAGTGTGAAATCAGGAAGCATCATGCCTTCAACTTTGCCTTTATCCCATCCTTTAAATGTGGGCTCTTCACCCGGTATGTATGTCTTGTCATCATCCCTTTTTGCGCTCTTCCCTTTAATAACATAATCTTTCAGATAATCATCCATGGGCTTGGAACCTCCGATTATTCCTTTTTTGTCTGCAACGGTCAGGATGGTCCAGTTCATCTCATCCATATTGTCGTTGTTTTTTGCCAGGGCGTTGTTGAATCCCCGGATATATGCAATAACACCATCTTTGTCTACGACCATTCCGGTGATCCCGTCTTTCACAGGGATCGGTTTCACGTTGTGAAGTCTTGCCAGAAAATCGGGCATTTCCTGCGGTGTGTAATAAAACTGGAGATGCGGATATTCAGCTTCGTCAAATGATTGGGCCGGAGAATTGGTAACAATAACGATGGTCTGATCAGGGGCGTTTTTATACTTTTTGGGCATTTTTTTCTGTGCGTCCATGGTTAAAGGAAAAACGAACAGGGCAGCTAATGCCAGGGCTGCAATAGATCTGGTAGAGAAGCTCATGGTCTTGGGTTTATAAATGAATAATGTACAAATATAACCAATTTTTGCTGTAGAATCTGTTCCGGTAATGTTAGGCTCATCGCTTTGCCACGGAATCCCTTTCTATGAGTTCGGGAGGGAGAAGAATTTTGGTTTCCATGTCGCGTTTTCCTTCCAGGCTTTGAAGCATGATCTTTACAGCCAGCGTCCCGATCTCATCTGTAGGTTGGCTAATACGTGTAATGGGCGGGTTCAGGTAATCCAGGTAGGTATTGTTGTCAAACGATATGACAGAAATGTCTTCGCTGATTTTTAAACCGGATTCGTTGATGGCTTTCATGGCTCCCAGCAGGATGGTATTACTGAGAGTGAATATTGCTGTGGGTTTGTTTTTGCTGTTTAGCAACAATTTGGTTTCCAGATAGCCGTTCATGATGGAAAAATCTTCGCCGGATACGAATATTTCTGATTCCAGACCCGCGTTTTTCATAACATCGCTGTATCCGCGTACCCTTTCTATAGAAGGCATGGAGTAGGGCGTTCCGCAAATACAAGCGATCTTTTTGTGACCCCTGGCCAGAAAGTATTCGGTAGCCATTCTGCCTCCCTGGTAATTATTTGTGCTAACATAAGGTAGTCCGGAATTCTGGTAATAACGGTCTATCAGAACAACCGGTGCGGAATTTTTGTTGATATCTTCCAAAAAATAAGGATCCTGTCCGCAGGGAACAGCAATGATTCCGTCCACCTGCCGTGATAGCAAGGACCTGACCACTTCCCTTTCGTCGTGCTCATTTTCAAGTGAGTCTGCCAGGATTACTGTATAACCATGTTCTTTGGCCTGATGGATCACTATGTTTGAAATGTTTGAAAAATAAGGGTTGTCAATATTTAGAATAATTAACCCTAAAGTTTTTGTTTTTCGCGTGCGCAATCCTTTAGCCAGTAAACTGGGCGTATAGTTACATCGTTTGGCTTCTGAAGAAATTACTTCTACGGCTTTTTTGCTGATGCGGTATTTTTCTGCCTGTCCGTTCAATACTCTGGAAATAGTTGATATTGAGTAACCGGTGCGCTTGGATATGGAAACCAGTGATTCTTTTTTCATCATTAATAGGTTTTTTTCCTGGAATAATGCAAGGTACTACAAATAATTTTTCAAATAAAATTTTTGCGGTTAAATAATTTTTACTTAAAATTGCACAAACGTTTGCATTAATAACTAAAACATGGAGAAAATAACCATAATTGGAAGTTCTAATACCGATTTGGTAATTAAAACAGAAAGGATCCCGGAACCGGGAGAAACCATCCTGGGAGGAGATTTTATGATGACCCCCGGGGGAAAAGGAGCCAACCAGGCAGTGGCTGCTGCAAGACTTGGCGGGAAAGTTGCATTCATAACCCGAATCGGAAACGATATGTTTGGAAAAGAAGCGTTAGATCATTATAAAAAGGAATCCATGGATATTTCCTGTGTTTTTACAGATCCGGAAACACCTTCCGGAACTGCAATTATTTGTGTGGATGCCCATGGGGAGAACTGTATAGTTGTAGCTCCCGGAGCCAATAACAAAATGACCAGAAAGGATATAGATCAGGCCATGAATGTTATAGATACCTCGGATATTATTCTTATGCAATTGGAAACTCCTATGGATATTATAGAATATGTAGCAGATGTTGCCTGGAAGAAAGGGAAAAAAGTAGTCCTGAATCCCGCTCCTGCTGCTGAGCTGCCTGCAGACCTTATAAAAAAGCTTTACCTGATCACACCAAACAGTACTGAATGTAAGCAAATTACCGGCATAGCCATAAATTCTCCTGCCGATGCCTCTGCAGCTGCCAATGCCCTTCTGGAAATGGGAGCCGGGAATGTGGTCATAACACTGGGGGCAAATGGGGCATATGTTAAGAACCATGAAATTGAGGAATACATACCGGCTGTATTGGTAAAAGCTATCGATACCACGGCTGCCGGTGATACTTTTAACGGGGCTTTATGTGTGGGACTTTCGGAAGGGATGGATTTGACACAGGCTGTACATTTTGCCACAAAGGCAGCTGCCATATCTGTAACAAGGATGGGAGCCCAGGCTTCCATTCCATATAGAAGAGAAATCATTTGAATAGGAAAAGGGGATAAAAATGAAAAAAATTAAAATTTGTACACTATTTATTATTTTCTCACTTGCCGCCGGTCAAATCATGCTGGCTCAGGACAGGAACGTTACGGGAACGGTTACTGCTGCAGGTAACGGGTTACCGCTGATAGGAGTGACTGTTTACATTCAGGGTACTACAGTCAGCACCGTAACCGACGCACAGGGCGTATACTCCATAACAGCAGAGTCACAGGATGATGTGCTGGTTTTCTCCAGCCTGGGGTTTGAAGATTCCCGAATTATTGTTGGAGACCGGACCGTAATAGATGTTTTATTGAAAGAAACGGCACTTGACCTGGAAGAGATGGTGATCATTGGATACGGCAAAACAACAAAAAAGGAAGTAACAGGCTCTATTGCCAGTCTCAAGCCGGAAGACTTTAACCAGGGATCCTTCACTACTGCTGCGGGACTTCTTCAGGGAAAAGTAGCCGGATTGACGGTAGTTAACGCTTCCGGTGGTGACCCGAACGGAAATTACGAAATATTGCTTAGAGGAACCAACTCACTGTCTGCCGGTCAGGGGCCACTGATCATTATTGACGGGGTGGTGGGAGCCGATATCCGGAATATCAATTATCAGGAAGTGGAATCCATTGACGTATTGAAAGACGGTTCTGCCGCCGCCATTTACGGGACAAGGGGAACCAACGGGGTAGTGATCATTACCACAAAGAGAGCACAAGCCGGAACTACACAGGTGGAATACGACGGGCAGGTTTCCGTACAAACCGTTCAAAGCAGGGCAATTCCTTTGACTGCCAAGGAATTCACTCAAGTGATCAATCAATACAAACCGGCTGCTTCGGGTTCACTGTATGGAGCTGAAACAGATTGGTTCAAGGAAATCACCAGAACTCCCATCAGTCACAAGCATTCGCTGGCACTGTCAGGCGGAAGCGAAAAATTTTCACACAGAACTGTACTCAATATTGAAGATAACCAGGGGATTCAGAAAAAGAACGAATCACAAAAATTCCTTATAAAGACCAATATCAAACAAAGTGCTTTGCAAGGCTGGCTGGATTTTGATTACAACATTTTCGGATCCAAGAGGAAATATTCCCCGGCCAACTACTCGGCTTTTGAACAGGCATTTTACCACAATCCCACAGAACCTGTTTACGACCCGGAAAATGAAGTGTCCGGCGGGTATTACCGCATAGCGGAAATGGCTTATTACAACCCGGTTGCCATGATCAACGAGCAGATACAGGAGCGGGAAGCAGATGATTTTGGGGCATCGGTCAGGGCTACGTTAAATGTATTGCCCATTGAAGGGCTTAAATGGGACAATTTTGTGTCTTACAATCAACAACGCTACCAGTCCAATTCTTACCGCACCCGTTATTATCCCAGTTCGATAGGTCAGGATGGGGTAGCTTCCATAAGCAACGAATATACCAACGATATCCAGTACGAAAGTACAGTGAATTATAGCAATACCTTTAATAAACATTCTGTTCAGGCCGTTTTGGGCTATGCCTACCAGAGACAAACCGGGGAATACAGCTCCATGGGCAACCAGGGTTTTGATACCGACGACTGGCTGACACACAATATAGGTGCCGGAACGTCGCTTAAGGAAGGCTTGGCCTCTATGTATTCTTACAAAGAATCCAATACATACATAGCTTTCTTTGGAAGGGTCATGTACAATTACAATGAAAAATACCTGGCCTCGGTATCGTTGCGCCGTGACGGTTCCAGTCGTTTTGGAAAAGACAACAAATGGGGATGGTTCCCGGCAGTCAGCCTGGGATGGAGGCTTGACAGGGAAGAATGGTTACAAGATGTGGAATGGATCAGTGATCTGAAACTCCGCGCCGGTTACGGTGTAACGGGGAACCAGGATTTTTCCAATTACAAATCCCTGATGCTCATGAAAGTATCCGGGAAATTCTACTACAACAACGAATGGATCAATACGTATGCACCGGCCAGCAATCCGAATTACGATCTTGCCTGGGAAAAGAAAGCCGAATACAATGTAGGGATAGACTACGGATTGTTTGATTTCCGCCTGAGAGGTTCAATAGATTATTATTACCGATTGACATCCAATTTGTTGTATACCTACTCTGTCCCTACGCCCCCTTACGTCTATGACGAATTGTTTACCAATGTGGGCAAGATCAGCAATCAGGGAATCGAGGTTACCATATCTGCAGATGTTTTCAAGGAAGAGGACCTTTACTGGAATACCTACCTGACTTTTTCAAAGAACATGAACAAGCTGATTGCCTTCACCAACGAGGAATTCCAGAACGGGTCCTACCATGTGGGATGGCTACCTACGCCCGTTGGAGCATATGCCCAACGCCTGGAAGAAGGCAAGAGCCTGGGGTCTTTTTACGGACCGGTATGGCAGGGTATTGACGAGAACGGTAATGACATTCTGAAAAACGCCATTGGCGGGATTGTTTCCGAGTCTATGTGGGAAAACCTGGGATGTGCCTATCCCGACTTCCAGCTTAACTGGGGCAATTCATTCAATTACAAAAATTTTGATTTCTCATTCATGTTCCGTGCTTCAATAGGCGGAAAAGTTTTTAACAGATACGCTGCAGAATACCAGAATATTACTGCACTGGGTCTTAAAAACATCATGGCTTCCTGGATGGATAACACTGCGTTTACCGGGAATGTGAAATATTCATCCAAATATGTGGAGGACGCCACTTATGTGAAGCTGGACAATGTGACCCTGGGATATACGTTTGATCTGGATAACGATTACATGAAAAAACTAAGAATAAACTTAACCGGGCAGAACGTATTCTGCATCACCGGGTACTCCGGGGTGGATCCTGAGGTCAGCCTGTCCGGATTGGCTCCCGGGATTGAAAGCCTGAGCTATTATCCCAGGACCACAGTAATTACTTTAGGGGTTAACCTTGTATTTTAAACAGGAGGAAAATGAATATGAAGATCAAATACTTAACAATTATACTGGGGGCAGCAACCGTAATGGGTTGTACGGACCTGACAGAAGAAGTCTATTCTGAAATTCCGGCGGATAATTTTTTCAAAAACGAAAGAGAGCTTATTTCAAACGTAGGCAGGGCCTATACCAAACTCCAGGCATATGGCACCGAACAGAGTCTCTGGACGTTGAACATACAGGTCACCGATGAATGTGCGGCTCCTGTAAACGCAAACGGAAGCTGGACTGAAGAACGCTACCAGGAACTGCAATACCACAACTTCAGCCAATCCAACAAACTAGTCAGAATGGGATGGGAATATTGCTTTGACGGGGTAGCTGCCTGCAACGAGATCCTTTATACCACGGATCAATCAGATATTGATTTTGAAGGTAAAGATAAAATATTGGCCGAGGTAAAACTTTTGCGGGCGTACTTCTATTTTATGGGAGTGGACGGATGGGGAAACGTTCCTTTCTCCGAAGATTATTCGGATCCTTCGTATCCCGAGCAGAAAGACAGAAATTTCATGTTTAGTTGGATTGAAAATGAGATCCTGGAAAATGTAGATAAATTGGAACAGAATCCCACTCCGGAATATTACGGAAGGGTGACACAGGGAATGGCCTACACACTTCTGGCCAAACTCTACATGATGTCACAGGAATGGACCGGGATACCCCGCTGGGCAGAAGCCGAAGCCGCCTGTAAAAAAGTCATAGATTCAGGGGCTTATCTCATTGAGGACAATTATTCGGACAATTTCAAGCCGTACAATGAAGGTTCACGGGAAAATATTTTTACGATAGTCTACAATACCATATACACCACATCGGATCACAATGCATTTATCATCTATATGCTCGTTTTACATCCGTCCAGTTGTGCAACGTTCAACATTCCTGCTACTCCCTGGGATGGATTTGTCTGCCAGCCGGATTTCTTTGCAAAATATGACCCGGCTGATACACGGCGTTCTGATTCCTGGTTGTACGGGCAGCAATACGACGTTACAGGAAAACCGATTGACGGTTTTGTGATTACGCCCTTGTTTGAAGAATCCAAATACAGGGATGGAAGGGATACTTACGATGGTGCCAAATTAAAAAAATGGAGTTATCAGACGGACGGACTGCTGTTGGGTGGCCAGACAAGTATGGAAAATGATTTTGCCCTTTTCCGTTATGCCGATGTAATTCTTATGTATGCCGAGTCTCTTGTCCGTCAGGGAAGAGCAGCGGAAGCCGCCGGCTTGGATGAATTGGCGAAGATTCGTACACGGGCCGGTCTGGTACCATACTCGGCAGGTCAACTCACTTTGGAAGAATTGTATGATGAGCGTGGCCGCGAACTGGCCTGGGAGGGTTGGAGAAGGCAGGACATGATCCGTTTTGGCAAATTCAACGATCCCTGGTGGGCCAAAAAAGCCTCGGCACAAAACAAAAAGATCTATCCCATCCCCAGAGAGGCCTTGGCATCCAACCCCAATTTAGTACAAAACCCCGGTTATTAAACTTTTACAATATATTTTATTATGCAGAAGATCATATTATTTTTAGCGGTTGTTGTCCTGGCAACAGGTTGTTCTACCAAAAAGATACCAATCACGGAATTGCGTGACAAGATTGCGGGTGCCTGGATAGGACAGATGGTTGGCAATATGTACGGTCTGCCTCACGAGAACAAATACATTGAAGAGCCGGGAGATGAGTCACTTTGGCCTTACGGATACAGCAAATCGCTGGATAAACTGGAATTGTACGAAGGGGCTTTTTCCGATGACGATACAGACGTAGAGTACCTGTACCTGATGATGATGGAAAAGTACGGGCACGAACCGACCTACCGTAACCTGAGAGAAGGCTGGATGTATCATATGCGAGACAGGATCTGGCTGGCCAACCGGGCTGCCCTGGGATTGATGCATCACGGATTCGTGCCTCCCCATACGGGAAGCAAAATCTCTAATCCGCACTGGTATCAGATTGATCCGCAACTTATTAATGAAATATGGGCCTATACGGCTCCTGGGATGCCTGAATATGCAGCGGAGAAATCGGCCTGGGCTGCCCGTATAACCAGTGATGATTGGGCCATTGTTCCGACCATTCATTACGGGGCTATGTATTCCATGGCTTTCTTTGAGGACGATATTGAAAAGATCATTATTGATGCCATTGAATTTCTTCCTGAAGGGGACCGATACAGAAAGACGGTAGAAGAAGCTGTGGATCTGTATCATCAATATCCCGATGATTGGCAAAAAGCCCGTCAGATCATTGCTCAGAAGTATTACACAGATGAAGATGAAATGACAAAAACCATCTGGAACGCAAACCTGAACGGAGCGTGCGGAATCCTTTCCATGCTTTACGGAAAAGGCGATCTGCAACTTACTATGGACCTGGGATGTGCTATGGGATTTGATGCCGATAACCAGACAGCCACGGTGGGAGGCATATTGGGCGTGATGTACGGGGCTTCATCTTTACCGGATCATTTGACCATGCCCATAGAGGGCTGGAACAAACCGTTCAATGACAGGTATATTAATATAACCCGTCACGATATGCCTGATGCTTCCATTCAGGATATTATTGACCGTACGGTGCAAATGGCCATACAATTGGTATGTACTAAAGGAGGAAATCTTCAAGGTAGCGGCGAGGACGAATACTTGGTGATACCTGAAAAGGTTCATTTTAATCCACCAGTGGAGTACAGTCGCGGGCCAATGCCGGCACTGGAAGTGGGCGTACCGGCGGAAATCGGTTTTGGTGTGCTGCCTTATCCCGGAAAATACCTGGCACTGGAAAGCGGTGAACTGCCTGATGGGTTGACTTTTGAAAAAGGTGTTCTGAAGGGCACACCCGCAAAGCCCGGAAAGTATCCTGTAAAATTGCAGCTTTATGATGAAAATACAGGAACGGCGGAAACTACGGATGACATGCGGGTTGAATTCATAGTAAGGACAAACAATATTGCCCCGTCAGCAGATACAATCTATGCTTCGGTAAGGGAGGTGAACACAGAGGTGTTGTTCAATTGCTGGATCACTTTTGGCCGACCCATGTATGCTAAGACTGTAGATGTGATCAACGATGGGATTGTGTCGGGTGAAGGATCTGTATTCTACTCTCTGGCAGAAATGTCCAATGCTCCTAAGAGTGATTATTTCGGTTACGGATGGAATGAAAAGAAACACATTGATATGGTGGCTTTTCATACCGGTTGTATGGAGGAATTCGGAGGTTGGTACAATGCCGGGACGTTAAAGGTTCAATACCTGGATGAGCGAGGAAACTGGCAGGATGTGAATAACTTCAGGTCTACTCCTTCATTGCCGGAAACCGATATCGTATTCTTCCAACCCCATTTTGTGGAATTCGTCTTTGAGTTTGATCCCGTTGAAACGAAAGGAATAAGGATTATCGGGGACAATAAGGTTCAGGACCATTGGAACAAGTATACAAAAAATGTATCCTCATTTATATCCATAACAGAATTAGGCGTTTACCAAGTTAAGTGATCATGAGAAAAACAACAATAGCCCTTTTATTGACAATTATCTTATTTGCCCCGGGATGTTCACAAAAGAATCTTCCTTCGGAAGTCACCCTGTCCAAAAACGAACTCTTTGACAAAATTAAAGGGGGTTGGGCCGGCCAGACCATAGGAGTGGTATACGGAGCTCCCACTGAATTTAAATTCACAGGAACCACCATTCAGGATTACCAACCTATTCCCTGGGGAAACCATTACATAAAATACTGGTGGGACAAGAAGCCCGGCCTGTTTGACGATATTTATAATGATCTGACTTTTGTGGAAACCTTGGAACAGGAAGGACTTGATTGCAGCCAGGAAATATTGGCAAAACGTTTTGCCTTTGCCGAGTATCATCTGGCGCACGCCAACCAGGCATCCAGATACAACATCCGCAATGGCATCATGCCTCCGGAATCGGGATTCTGGATGAACAATCCGCATGCCGATGACCTGGATTTCCAGATTGAGGCAGACTTTATAGGGTTGATGACTCCCGGACTAATGCCTCAGGCCATGGAGATGGCCTCCCGGGTAGGGCACATCATGAACAGCGGGGACGGTTTTTACGGGGGCGCTTTTGTCTCGGGTCTGTATTCCTCGGCGTTTATTTCCGACAATCCGGCCACTATCCTGGATCTGGCACTGGAGCCGATTCCTGCGGAGAGCCAATTTTATCAATGTATTGACGATGTCAGGAAATTGCATGCAAAGTATCCCGACGACTGGGAACAATGCTGGTTTGAAATGCATAAAAAGTGGAATAAGGACGTAGGTTGTCCAAAAGGTGTTTTTTTAAGCTTTAATATAGATGCGAAGATCAATGCCGCGTATATAGCCATAGGTTTGTTGTACGGGGAAGGAGATTTTTCAAAGTCTGTGGAAATTGCTACCCGTTGCGGTCAGGATTCCGATTGCAATCCGGCTACCGTGGCCGGGGTTTTGGGGGTTATGAAGGGTTACTCGGCAATTCCCGGTTATTGGCTGGATCCCCTTAAGGAGATAGAAGAAGAAGATTTTCAGGGAACCAGCGTGTCGCTGGCCAAAGCTTACAGATACAGCTTTTCGCACGCTTTGCAGATGATTCAAAAGGCAGGTGGTGATGTTGAGGGTGATCAGGTTGTCATTCCTGTCCAAAAGGCGGATGTGCTTCCGTTGGAACAAAATTTTCAAGGTATGTATCCCTTTTACAGGGACCGGAAAGATACTTTTATGAAGGACAACTATCAGTTTGATTTTGAAGGAAACGGCTTTGTGATCTGGGGAAACATTGTGTGTTTACGCAGTGTTACTGCTGATTACGTGGCCAGGGTCTCGGCAAGGCATATCGGTTCCGAGGTTTTCGGCCTGGCAGAACCGGACGATCCTTATGTTGCCCGGGTTGAGATCTGGATTGACGGAAATCTGGATCATGTGGCCAGTCTTCCTATGAAAAATACGGACAGAAGGGTGGAACCGGCCTGGAAATACCTCATGCCGGAAGGACACCATACGGTTGAAATGAAATGGATAAACCCGCATGATGACTACCTTATTAGGATCAACGATATAGTATATTATACTGAAACACCGGTTATATAATGAATAGGTTATTGATATTAGGTTTTGTTTGGTTTCTTGCCGGTTCATGTACCGGGACCCCTCCCGTATTGGATTACTCCAAAACCGTTTCCATACGGGAGGATATTTTGAAAGATAAGATAAAGGGTGGCTGGGCCGGACAGACCATTGGCTGTACATACGGTGGCCCTACTGAATTTAAATACAAGGGGGGGCTGATCAGTGACAATGCCCCAATCATTTGGTACGATGATTATATCTACGATACCTTTATTGAAGATCCGGGTTTGTACGACGATGTCTATATGGATCTGACTTTCCTTGAAATTATGAACGCCGAGGGAATAGACGCTCCTGCCGAATCCTATGCCCTGGCTTTTGCACATGCTGATTACAAACTCTGGCATGCCAACCAGGCTGCCCGGTACAATATTCTGAACGGAATTATGCCTCCGGCATCAGGACATTGGATGAACAATCCACATGCCGATGATATTGATTTTCAGATAGAAGCCGATTTTATTGGAATGATATGTCCTGGAATGGTTAATAAGGCTTCTGACCTGTCGGACAGGATAGGGCACATCATGAATTACGGAGACGGATGGTACGGGGGTGTTTTTATTGGGGCCATGTATTCCCTGGCCTACGTAAGCAATGATATTCCTTTAGTAATCAATGAAGCCCTGAAGACCATACCCGAGGGATCAAAATTTCGGAATTGTATTGAAGATGTCGTAAAATTCCATCAGTTGTATCCGGATGACTGGAGGAAATGCTGGTTGGAAATAGAACGCCGTCACGGCTACGACATAGGTTGTCCGGAAGGAGTATTCAACGGGTTCAACATTGATGCGGTCATCAACTCGGCATATGTGGTTATGGGTCTGTTGTACGGAGAAGGGGACTTTCATAAAACCATGGATGTGGCCACGCGCTGCGGACAGGACTCGGACTGTAATCCGGCATCTGCCGCGGGGATCCTGGGTGTGATGTACGGGTATGAAGCCATACCTGAAGTGTATAAGGCTTCCATGAGTAAAGTGGAAGACATTGATTTTGCATATACCAGCATTTCCCTGAATAAAGTATACGGGATAAACTTGTCCCTCATACAGGATATTGTAGAAGAACAGGGGGGAAGTGTTGTGCAGGGCACGTATACATTCAATGTACAGGAACCCCGGGAAGTCGCCCGGGAAGAATCTTTTGAGGGAATTGAACCATCCGAAAAAAGAGTTCTTAAGAAAATGTTCAACGATTCTCTGTCGCTGGATTTTGAAGGTAGTGGTGTTGTTGTGCTGGGACAGATTACTCAGGTTGGATTTTCCGACCTGGCGTATGTGGCTCAATTAGAAGCATATATTGATGGTGTTAAAGTGGAATCATTCCGTATGCCATTTGACTACATCAAACGGAAATACGATGTTTTTTACAAATACGGACTAAATGACGGGCCACACCGACTGATCCTGAAGGTCTTAAATCCTGTGAGGGAATTTGTTATTGAGACAAAAGAAATGGTGGTCTATTCTGATGAAAAAGAATAAAATGAGCTTTTTAGGATTGTGCATATTTACCTGGTTGGCGGCCCTGACGTCCTGTGAGAAACCGGAACCTCCCGGTCCTGAACCGGAATTTGTAAGGTATAGCAAGGATATTGTTCTCCAAAGTAAGGTTTTGAATGCTTCCGTTAAATATTCCGTTTACCTGCCGGATGACTATATGAGTGATACCACATCCCGCTATGGAGTCGTCTATTTACTGCACGGTCTGGGCGATAACAACAATTCATGGAACGACGTATATCTGCGGGTCTCTTCTTTGATCAACGAAATGGAAGATGCCGGAAATATCTCAAAAATGATCTATGTTATGCCTCAGGGTTTCAGAACCTATTATGTGAATCGTCACACGGGCACGTATGATTACATGGATATGTTTGTTCAGGAACTGGTACCGCACATTGACAAAACACTCAGGACCGTTGCAGACAGGGATCATCGTGCCGTAGTTGGCTATTCCATGGGTGGTTACGGAGCCATGATCCTTCCTTCCAAACATCCGGAACTTTTTTCTGTCTCAGTTCCCCTGAGTATGTCTTTCAGAACAGACCGGCAGTATATGACCGAACCTTCCGGAGGATGGGACGGACAGTGGGGGTATATTTTTGGAGCAGAAGGCATGATAGGAGAGGCTCGGTTAACTCCGTATTACAAAGAACACAGTCCTTTCTACTTTTTCAACACAGAAACTGCAGCTTCATTTGACAATGTGAAGTATTTCCTGGATTGCGGTGACGATGAAGAACAATTGCTGGTAGCCAACGACACGCTTCACGTGGTGATGCGTTCCCTGGGGATCGATCACGAATTCCGAGTCAGAAACGGGGCACACACTTCCGATTATTGGAGAAAAGCCATGTACGAAGTACTGCCTTATATTGAAAATTGTTTTAATGGGCTGAAATACAAGGAGGAAGAAACGATCCGTGTGGAAACTTCCGAATACGAATACCAGGATATACTGCAGGAAAGTTGCGGAGGACGAATCTATCTCCCGACTGATTACGACGAATCATCAGGATACACGGCTCTTTACTATGTCTATAGTGATATAGGTGATGATTTCCCTGCAAAGAGTATCACCCAAATCAAAAAAGCCGCCGATGTAAAAGGTTATGTACTAGTAACCTGTAACAGTGATTCACTTGCAGCTTACGGGATGAATCTCAGGGACGTCATTGGGGCTGCCGAAAAAGAATTTTCTTTTGACGGCAGCCGGAAAGGGGTAGGCATCCTGGGAGGAGGCCGGTTGCTTTTCAATGCTTCCACCCGGGAAGATTCCGGTTTCAGTTCCGTGCTCCTGGTGGAAGCTGCCATGGAGGACCTGCCTTTTGATCCTTCGGATGAAGTGGTCTACCATTTCTGTGTTTCGGACCAAAGCCGTTATTACGTTGCCGCGGATCTTCTTTACCGATATTGCAAAGAGCATGATATAAAATATGAGTACAGGGTTTACAACGGCGTTGAATCCGCCAATTCTGTGCTTTACGCGATAAGTTTATTAATCAATAATATTTAAAACCATGTTTATAGTAAACAGTTACCTTTTAGCGGTGGTTTTTTGCTTTGTGACCATGCTATGCTGGGGATCCTGGGGAAACACCCAAAAATTGGCCTCAAAAAGCTGGCGTTACGAACTTTTTTACTGGGATTATGTGATAGGGATGCTTCTTTTCAGCTTGGTTCTTGCTTTTACTATGGGGAGTATCGGGGATCAGGGTCGTCCTTTCTTACAGGATATTTCCCAGGTAACCGCACGAAATTTCTGGAGTGTTATCATTGGAGGTGTCATTTTCAATGCCTCCAACATTCTTCTATCGGCGTCTGTTTCGCTTGCCGGTCTGGCAGTAGCCTTTCCTCTGGGAGTAGGACTGGCTTTGGTCCTGGGTGTGATAGTTAACTATATAGGAGCACCCAAAGGAGATCCGGTGATCCTGTTTTTGGGCGTAGCACTAATAGTGGTTGCGATAATTTTTAACGGGATGGCTTCTGCCGCGACCAAAAAGGATGTGGGTGATAGGGCGAAAAATAAGAAAGGGATCGTTCTTGCTGTCATTGCAGGGGTTCTGATGGCCTTTTTCTATCGTTTTGTAGCAGCTGCCATGGATCTGGATAATTTTGCAAATCCAACACCGGGTATGGTAACCCCATACTCTGCCATTGTGATATTTTCTATCGGGGTACTGGCATCCAACTTTTTCTTCAATACATTCCTGATGAAGAAACCTTTTGTTGGAGAGCACGTTACGTACAAGCAATACTTTAAAGGAGGTTTTTCAACCCATATGGTTGGGATACTGGGAGGAGCTATCTGGTGTTTGGGGACTGCTTTCAGCTATATCGCCGCCGGTAAGGCCGGTGCTGCCATATCCTATGCACTGGGACAGGGTGCTCCCATGATCGCAGCCATCTGGGGTGTGTTTATCTGGAAAGAATTCAAAGGCTCTTCAAAAACCGTCAACTGGCTGTTGGGGCTTATGTTTCTCCTTTTTATTTCCGGCCTTACACTGATCATAATATCAGGTGGCAACTAAAAACAAGATTAATTAACATACAATTTATTCACTATTAATAACACCAATATGAAAAAGATCTTTTCTATCCTGGCAATGATGATTGCCGTATCTGTGATCGTTTCTTCCTGTAAAAAGGATGAACCGGAAGAACCCGAATACAAATTCAGGGTTGAAACCTATTCTGAAGACTGGGGCTCCGGAGTAGACCAATGGGTTTATACTTACGATGCTACCGGGAAAGTCACTAAAGTAATCCGTAACTGGGTGGAAAATAACAATCCCGTTCTGGATAAACAGTGGGATTTTGTCTGGGCAAATTCTACCCTTACCATAACCGGTAATAACAATTACCAGATTACGTTCGGATCAAACGGTTATGCTGCGACAATGACTGAATCCGGTGACGGTTGGGCAGAAACGTATACCTATACGTACGATTCCAACGGCTATCTTGTTTCTGTAAGTCGCGACGGCGAATTGCGTTCAGAGATAGTCATTGAAAACGGGAATATTAAAACCTGGTCCCGTCTTTCCGATGGTGTATGGCAGGTTAAAAACCATACTTATTCCACAATTGAGAACGTACATGGTATATACAACATTTATTCAGAAAGGGCTGGTGCCAGCAGATGGCTTATGGAAATGGGCTATTTTGGTAAGCCTTGCAAGAACCTTTGTGAAACTAATCAATGGGCGCATTCAGACAAAGGATCCACCATGCAGTATGATTTTGATACAGTCAACAACACGGTAACCAAAGTGATCAAGACTTATGACGGTTACGATGAGATCAGCTTGTACACATGGGAATCTTATGAAGTACTATAGGTGTGCGTTGCACACTTGATGCGATGCTCTGTATATGAGCATCTTAACAAAAGCCACCCCCAGGGGTGGCTTTTTGTTATTTGCGTGAATAGCAGCCAAATGCATCAAGTGTGCAACGCACAATTTTTTTTTCATTATCTTGCCTTCATGATCATCCGTGAGATGGAAAAGCATGAGATCCCTCTGCTGGAGGAATTTCTTTATCAGGCCATATTTATTCCGGAAGGGAAGGAAAAACCCGGCAGGGAAATCTTGAAACTGCCCGAGATACAGGTATATATAAATGATTTCGGGAAGGAAACGGATCATTGCCTGGTAGCCTGCAAGGAAAACCTTGTAATTGGAGCAGTGTGGTCAAGACAGTTCCCGGAAAATGAGAAAGGATTCGGTTTTGTAGACTCCGACACCCCGGAAATTGCCATGTCTGTTTTGCAATCTTACCGAAAGCAGGGCGTGGGGACGCTTTTACTTAAAGCCATGCTGGACAGACTTGCACGGAACGGTTACCGGCAGGTTTCCTTAAGTGTGGATATTCTGAACCATGCTTATAAAATGTATCAGAAGGCCGGGTTCACTAATGTAGGACCTTCCGGAGAATCCGTGACAATGATAAAAAAACTATTCTAAAAAATACTCAACAGATAGATATGAAAATCAGCTGGATCACAATTTACGTCAGGGATATGGAAGAATCCCTGCAGTTTTATACACAAATTCTGGGATTAGAGGTCAAAAGGACTTTTAGTGCGGGACCCGGGATGGAAATTTGTTTCATGGAAGGCAATGGTACTGACCTGGAGTTGATCTGCAACACAGAGCACAAAGATGTGGCTTATGGTCAGGATATATCCGTAGGATTTACAGTGGAATCACTGGATGATACAATTGCGTATTTGAAAGAGAAAGGTATAACCCGGATCATCGGACCTGTATCGCCTGATCCCGGTATACGCTTTATTTTTATTTTTGATCCTAACGGTCTGAAAATACAATTGGCTGAACAAAAAATTTCTTAATACGTCACATTTTGACGTAGTGGCTCTCCATTTTTGAGCCATGAAAAAAACTGTCATATTTTTTGTCGCAACAGTCTGTCTGGTATCCTGCATTCCCGGGGAAACACCTGGTTCAGGTGATTCTCAAGATGAACCCAAACCGCATTTGAAGTTTGCCATTGTTCCGGCAGACACCTTGGATGCCGAACCGTTATCTGATCTTTATCCTACGCCTGTATTGGAATTCGGAATGTCAAAAACCGATCTTGTACATCGCCTGGGAATACCCGAACGATCCACAAAGGATGGAATAATTTATGCCAACTATTCCAAAGCCGCACCCTATGCGATGTACGTATTTGAGAATGAAAAATTGTCAGGAGCCGGGGTGTTGGTCTGTTCATCCTGTACGAAATCGTTGGCTGCATACTTGGTGGAAAGGTACCGGCCTGTTTCCAGGGAAGGTGAACATTATTACTTTATAAACACTCCTTCTGAACAGAAGTCAGCTATACGGGTAGCACTGACCCTGGGCAAAACTAAATACTGGAGCGTGATGTATATGCCTTCATCACCGGACCCTGTAATAAGCAGTAAACTAAGCGCTCTGATGCACCTGCTTTACTAACTTTCGGAAAATCTTGATTATATTAGCATAAAATCGCAACATAATGTCAAAATACGGAGAAGTAAGACGTTACAGCCTTATTATAGAAAGGATCAAATGCGGACATTATCCCACTTTTCTTGAGATCAAGGATTTTCTTTATGCACAGGGGTTCCAGGTAGGAGATCGTACCATTCAGCGTGATATTGAGCAGATCCGTTGCGAGTTTGGAATAGAAATTCAATACGACAGGATGCGGAGAGGATATTGCATTGACTATGACAACAGCCTGAATGTGGAATCATTCTTTCATTTCCTGGAGATCGTCAATACGGCGGAACTGCTGACCGAAAGCCTGATGGAGAGCAAGGATGCTTTAAAGCATATATCGTTCGATACAGGCGGTGGCCTTAAGGGAATAGAAAATCTGAAGCCGCTTTTGAAAGCCGTAATTGAAAACAGGAAAATAAGCTTCAATCATTACAATTTCCAAACGGAAAAAGTGACTGCTTACACACTAAAACCTTATCTGTTGAGGGAATACCTGAACCGTTGGTATGTCATAGGCATAGTGGACGGGACCAAAACGCTCAGGATATTCGGAATAGACCGTGTCAGGGATCTGGATATCAAGACGGAAACATTCATCCCCGATCAAAGCCTGAATCCAGCCTGTCTTTTTGATCAGACCATTGGCCTGATGTTTTCCCAGAATACCGTGCAGGATGTGGTATTGTCTTTCACACATACTCAGGGAAAGTATATCAAAACGCTTCCCTTGCACAAATCGCAGAAGGTGCTGATTGACAACGAAAAAGAATGCCGCATCGCACTTCGTGTCATACCCAATTACGAACTGACCCAGGAAATCCTCATGCATGGTGATTCAGTCAAGGTAATGGAACCTGCATGGCTGGCTGAAAAGATTCAGCAAATTTTGAAACGTGCGCTGGAAAAATACCGGTAAGCATGCAACAAAACGGTCAGGTTATCCGTTTTATATATATTTGGCAATAATTCATTCAAAAATAACCTGACAACACATGATGATAAAATCTAAAACCCTCAAGGCTGCCGCCATTGCTGTTTTTGTCGGTTTTGCTTTAGCTTTGGCCATTCCCGCACTTGCAGATATTAAAATATTGGGTTGGCTTACAACCCTTATTCTGATTTTATCGCTCCTGATGATTTCCATTGCAGGAGCTTTTTTGGCCGTTGCCTTGATCAGAGGACTGGCTAAGTTGAATGTATGGCTGGCGGCTGCGTTTGTAAGCGGTGTCCCTGTAGTTATGATGTTCTACAATACCAAATTGCCGGGAACGTTGCTGGTATATTTCACCATTGCAATCAGTTGTATGCTTTTGGGCGGGGCTCTTGTCCAATTCGGAAAACGGTGGACAGGGCTCAAAAAATTCCAAAAAGCACTGGCCGTAGCATGCCTGATCCTGGGAGTGACGGGTATTGCAGGCGGTCTGACCTGGATGCTGTACCCCGGAAAATCGGTTGACATGCCGCTTTCGGCGGCCAACTCGGCCCAAAACATGCCTCCTGTTCTGCAAATGGCGCATCCGGGCGAACCGGGAAAGCGGAGTATTTGGAAAGGACTGCCCGGGTGGTGGCGGCTTACCTCGAAAAACTGCAGCAGCCCAACGGCTTGTTTTACCATGGCTCGGAAGGTCCTTTCTTCTGGGGCAGGGGAAACGGCTGGGTAGCAACGGGACTTGCCGAGTTGCTTACGGAGCTGCCCCAAAGCGATCCGCATTACAGTGCCGTCCTTGAAGGGTACAGCAGAATGATGAAAGCACTGCTGCGCCACCAGGGTGAAGACGGCCTTTGGGGGCAGCTCATAGATCACCCCGAGTCCTTCAGGGAAACCTCGGGCAGTGCCATGTTCGGATATGCCATGCAGGTGGGAGTGAACAGGGGATTGCTGCCGCGGCGGCTCTACGGCAGGGCGGTTGAACGGGCGTGGAAAGGCTTCGGCAGGTATCTGAATGAGGACGGAACTTTGCGGGAAGTATGTGTGGGAACGGGCCAAAGCACGGATATTAATCATTACCTTACACGTCCCCGCGTGGCAGGAGACCTGCACGGACAGGCTCCCCTGCTATGGTTTGCATATAGTTTGATAGCCCCTTGATAAACAGTCATATTTTTTCGTTTTTCTTCATTGTCCCTTGTACTAAAAAATATTACCCGAATCCCTGTTTTTCAGCTATTTGCATATAATAAATGTTTTCCCTAGTTTTGTAGTGTTTTATATTTAGGAGTTCACTCGGAGTTCACTCGGACAATACAGGAGAAAATTTATATGGAAATTGGGTACCTTTTTAAAGACAATA
>MWDM01000030.1 GCA_002070565.1 Bacteroidetes bacterium ADurb.Bin139 | reverse complement strand
TAATTGCGCTCTTTTTCATTGTCTTACTGCTTTGTCATTGTCAGCGAGGAAGTGTTGGCCATATCCAAAACGATACGGTATTTGCTGGTTTCCTTAACTTTAATATTGTCACCGTTGTGTGTAAGTTTGGCTACATCACCCCCCAGATTCAGGTCCCAGTTGTTGTTGAAACGGATCTTGAATTCATCATTTGCAGCAAGATCCACGGTTACTGAGTATGTGAGGGTTTCCGGATCAAATTCCATGGGAAGGTCCGTTTCCCAGCCACTGCCTGCAAAACTTCCTATCAATCCTGCTATGGTAACAGGCGTAGCTGTTGCTTTGGTTTTGGGAAGATCCACACTCCAGAAATACGTTCCATTGGGCAACATCATATTATCACCGGTGTAGAGGGTGAATTCGTATTCGGTATCGGCAACCGGCTGACCGGCTATCCAGTTCCCGCTCTCCACGATCTTGAATCCGTATTCCATATCGTACATGGTGATGGCCCCTTTGTAGGTGCCGTCTCCGGAACCGAATAACTTTGGATCGTCTGTAGCACTCCATGCATGGCCAGAATAATCACCGGCCACAACCACCTCGGTGGCATAGGTTGTTTCCAGGTCACCTGTGCGGGTAATGGTCATATGGTATGGCGTTGTCGCCAGGCTCAGGGTAACGGTATACATGCCGGCATCTGCTTTGAGGTTGGCTCCGTCTTGTTTCAGATCATTCGGATCGCCTCCAAAGTTGATGTCCCAGCCGTTGTTCATACGGAACTTGTACTCGGTGCCTGCGGGGAACGCCAGTCCTGTGGCTGTCCACAGGTTTGTTTCTGCAGTATAAGTCATGGCCACATCCTCTCCCCAGCCGGTAAAGCTGCCAATCACGCCTACCCTGTCTATAAGGGTTGCGGTGGCACTCATGTTGGTCAGGTCTACTTTCAGGTAATAATACCCGGGAGCGTCCACGGCCAGGTTACCGGCACCCGGATCGGTATCCAGGGCTGCGAACGACCCGCCGTAATTGGTATGGTTCCAGTCGGGGGCACTGGTGAATTTGAAGATATCGGTCAAATGAACAAATCCTTCATAATGACCTTCCGTATCTCCGTTCAATACCGGTGCGGTAGCAGGATTCCATCCCTGATGGTTTCCAGGCACATACAGTTTTTCAGGGAAACTGGTGTTGATGAACTTGATGGTGTACGGATTTACCCCAACGTTCAATACTACCTTGTATTCGCCCGGTGTGCGGTCAAACTTGAGGTTATCTCCCTTGCCAAAGCTTACGTTATCCGCCGTTCCTCCTGCCGAATGTGTCCAGTCATGGTTCACACGGATCTTGAATTCTCCTTCCTGCATACTGGTTATGGCAGAGAAAGTCTGGGTCTGCGGATCGTAAACCATGTCTACGTCACTGCTCCATCCGTTGCTTTCCACGGGAGCAGACCCGATGAGGCTTAATGTCTCTACCTGGATCATGTACAGGCTGTTGAGCTTCTTGTTCAGCAGGATGTTGTACATACCCGAGGGAGCGGTTATGTCACCGCCGGTTGTTCCCTTTCCGGTCAGGGCAGTATATCCGTTGCCAAAAATTGTCTTTTCAATATTGGCGATGGCAAAGTCTCCTTCCCAGGCAGGGGCGGGTGAAAACTTGAATCCAACCTCACCGCCGCCTTCCACGCTCAAATCTATCATGCCTTCATACAATCCCTTTGTGACCGAAGAATGTTTGATCTTTGGAGCCGAGGCGGGATCCCATCCCTGGTGTGCGCCGGGTACGTATATGTACTCGGGATACGTGGCTATGTATGTGGTGACGTTTATGGTGGCCTTGTTTGAAATGACACCTTCCGGGTAAGTGGCCGAGAAGGCTCTGACGGTGAAATCCAGGTCGGAGGCAACTGCTTCGGGGGCTCCTGCGGCAACAGCCGCTTCGTTCAGCGCATCGACGGTGATGGAAAACCTTGTTTCTGTAAGATCAGAAGCAAGTAGCACAATCGCGGCTGTTTCACCGTATTGCATTGACACACCGTAGGTAATCGCTTCATTGTACCCGAGCCTGGCCGGTTCCCAGGTAAGGAGTTCCAGTACGCCTTCAGGATCGGTTACATCCAGAACAATCGATTCGACCAGGGCTGTGGTTTCCGGGGATACGGCATCACCATAAGCATAAATATCGATGGTTATAGGATCAGAATCGAAAGTTTCTGCTTCGTTGGTCACCGACACATAGAATGTCATGGTAAAGGTGTCATTCTCCGGTAAGGCGGGAAAAGCGTTGTAAAGTGCCGTCTTGAACTCATTTTTTGGTACCCTGTAATAAAGTTCGGCGGTCGATGCCAGTTTGGCTGTTGATTCTCCGAATTTGCCATACAGATCGTAGGTGAGTCCTTCTCCCAGGAAACGTGCAGGTTTCCAGGAAAAATTCACAAATTCATCCATCGTATTGGAGGTCATCAGAATATCGGAATGTGCATACATTTCGGGAGGTACGGGCGCTGTTGAAAAAGCGTCTTCACTGATCACCTCGCAGGAGACGGCTGACAGGCTCACGATGGCTGCAGCAAATAAATATTTTAGTATTTTCATAATTGCGTCTCTTTAATCATTTACTGTTTTTCCATAAGCAGAACAAAAGGAGTCCTGTTGCCGTGGAGTTTCATGATATAGGTCCCGGTAGATGGCACATTCAGGTCGGCGCCGCCTTTTACCAGTTTCACTCCTCCTTCCACATCTGTGCTGGCTTCGTTGTTAGTCCCATATTTATCGTCCCAGCTTTCGTTCAGGCGGATCAAAAAGTTCTTATCACCGCTGAAGGTAATAGCGGGCGAAACCCACACGTTGTTAACTTCATCGTAAACCATGTCCAGATCGGTGCTCCAGCCGCTTTCGTCAAAGGCACCAATGATACCGACTTTGTTAACAAGCTGTTTGTCAATGGTCATCTTGCCGCGGTTGACTGTCAACAGGTAAATGTTACCCTCGGTCAGATCAACAGAAAGGTTAGAGTCTGACTGTTCGGGGCAATACCAGGATGGAGTCAGGAAATTGTATCCCCAGTTGGCATCGGACCAGTTTCGAGCAACGGTTACCTTAAAGTAGGAGTATTGATCCGATCCGTCTTCAAGGTCCACCAGGATCTTGTAAACGTTCGTTCCGCCGTCTGTTTCCCAGAATTCGGGAGCCTGTTCTATTTTCCAGCCCTGGTAATTGCCTGGCAGGTAGAGTTGGCGCAAAGCTGCTGCAAAAGTGGTAACATTAAAGGCAATGGAGTTTGAAGTTACGCTCTCCACGCTGGTGCCATATACTTTGGCTACCAGGTAGGCCGTAATGCTTGCCGTTGCATTAACCCCAACGCCAAGATCGTTGGCAACCACCCCATTCAGGTCTGATTTTGTTACAGACAGGGAGTTGGTAAAAGACGTCCCGATCAGGGCTGTCTTTGAATTGGCCGTCGCATAGAGGGCATATTCTATCTGTACGGCGGGACCAAAGGAAGCGCCGGACCAGTTAAAGGTCACGCTTTCTGTTTTGTTGTTATCCTCGTTGATGATAACCGGGCTTTGTGAAAGCAAGACCGGGGCCTCGAATCCGGAGGCCGGATTCAGGTATGCCTTCTCGATCTGAATGTCACAGGAAACGAGAACCAGCACAGAGGCGAACAACATAGTTAAATATTTAGTGTATTTCATAATCGTAATCATTTATTGAATCCTCTTATGTTAGTATCCTGTATTCTGAACCAGATTGGGGTTTGCATTCAGATCACTCAGTATGATGGGGTATACTTTGCGGTGTTCGGGTAAGGATACTTTTCCGTTCATCACCCCACCCTTCAGGGTCCAGGGATATTGCATAGAAGTGAAATACCCGTAACGGATCAGGTCCGTTCTGCGGTGTCCTTCCCACATCAGTTCACGGGCACGTTCGTCCAGCAACCAGTCCAGGTCTATAGTTTCCGGTGTTTTGGTGGCAACGCCGGCCCTTTCTCGCAATTGGTTAATATATCCTTTTGCCAGGGGATCGGTCACCACGCCTCCGTTCAGACGGGCATCGGCTTCTGCGTAGATCAGGTACATCTCGGCCAGTCGGAATAATGGAAAGTCAATGGAAGAGAATTTGTAATTCGATTCGGCATCCGATACTGTATGTCCGTCGGAATATAAACCGCTGAATTTCCAGCACCGCCATCCGGTATCGGTGGTTGTGTTGTCAAAGTCCTTGCTTGAGCCGATATTGTAGAAGAAAGCACGCTTGTCGCTTTTTTCACGGTCATATCCGAATCCCGAGGAGGCTCCCCATTGTACTCCTTCTAGTTCAAAGCGCTGGACATAATCGTCGGCTACGTGGTAACCGTTCCAGGTTTCAGGATTGAGCAAGCCGCTCAGGCCCAGGTTTTGGGCAATGGCTTTGTTGGCATCGGAGCTTAGTGTGGCAGAGACCAGGTGGGTTGTACCTCCCCAGCTTTGCGTGTTGTCCTTGTCATAAACAACAGCGACTATGAACTCCCGGTTTGCGCCATTGGTGGTATTGTCCTGCATGAACAATTCCTGGTAATCAGGATGCAATGAATATCCCATACCAATAACTGTAGCAGCAGCTTCTTTGGCTTTCTGCCATTGTGCGGTACCGGTATAAACTTCTGCATTCAGGTACATACGGGCGAGCACTGCCCAGGCAGATCCTTTGGTAGCGCGTGGATACGGTACATCTCCCTTTGCCGGCATGTCGGCGCTGTTGGCCAGGTCCAGCAATTCTTCTTCCAGCCATGTATAAAGGGCTGCTCTTCCAATTTGTTTGGGAAGCTCACCGCCAATGTTCTCTTCAAGAGCAAAAGGAGGATTCCCGAACAGATCAAGGAGCAGGTAATAGTACAAAGCACGGTTGAAGCGGGCTTCGGCACGATACTGGTGTATGGTGGCAATTTCGGATGAATGTCCCCTGTCGTTGAGCTTTTCATCCGTTGTCTGGATCAGGTACTCGTTGACCAGGGTGATACCTTTCATACAGCGCGTATAGACGGCTATGATGGCTTCGTTGTCTGCAGATGTCCAGCGGTGGTATTGTATAGGAGCTATGTAGTTGTCACCCCAGATGATTTTGAATGAATCCGTAGAAAGTTCGTTCAGTACCATATACATACGGGTAAGCTCGCTTTGTCCGGCATCGGAAACGGCAATATCCGATGATCCCATGTCGTTCTGGCTCACCAGTGCCCAGTAACCATATAGATAGGCTAAGCCGTTCAAATAACTGGCAGGCTCTGCGTATGCGGTCTCCGAGGTAGCATCTGTCTCATTCAGCGGCAGCGTATCCAGGTCGTTGATACACGAGCTCAGCAGGAACACGAATGCCAACGCCAGTAGAAAACTGTTTTTCAATATCTTTTTCATATCTACCTTGTATTAAAAGTTAATGTTAAGACGCAGGGTATAGAGTCTGGGACGTGGTATGATGTTAAAGTCCACACCATCCGAAGATACGATCTCGGGATCAAGTCCCCTGTATTTTGTAAATACATATACGTTCTGTACCGATGCAGCTATACGTATGCTTTTTGCAAATTTTAGGTTGTCAAACGTATAACCCAGGTTAATATCGTCTATGCGGAAGAAAGAAGCATTCTCGATAAACATATCAGAATACTTCTGATTGTTTTCCGAGGGGGCTGTCCATCCCGGAACCATGTATTCTTTACTTACATTGTTCAGGTATCCTTTGTTCCAGTCATCGCTGTAAGAAGTGGAATAACCCATGGCTACCCCGTTGATGACATAGTTTCCCAGGGATCCGTGTCCGTTCAGACCCAGGTCCCAATTTTTGTAACGGAACTGGGTGTTGACCCCAAAGAAGGCATCCGGTGTGGGACTGAAACCGGTAACATAGCGGTCGGCGTCTGTGATCTCGCCGTCACCGTCACGGTCTATCAGACCATTTTGAACAGGATTCCCTTCATTATCGTACAATTGCTGGAACATATAGAACGTGTAAGGCGAGAAGCCCTCCCGGTGCAGGGAGCTGTAACCGCCCGTTCCTCCCATCCCGGATCCTGTGGTTACTCCCAAGTATCCTTCTGTCTTTAGGGTGGTCAGTTTTGTAATTTTTGTATCCTGAAAGGTTATGTTACCGCCTATGGACCAGTGCGCGTCGGCCGTCTGGACAGGTACGAAATTAAGGGTGAACTCCAATCCCTTGTTTACCATGTTCCCGATATTGGATATGATGCTGTTCCCAAAGTTGGATCCCAGGGGTGTGGAAATTACGTTCAGCAGATCGTAAGTGTTCCGGTAATAAGCCTCGGCACTACCGGTAATGCGATCGCTGGCAAAACCGAAGTCCAGGCCAACGTTGTAGGTTTCTGTGGTTTCCCATTTCAGGTTGGCGTTGTAAGCCAGAGGTGCCAGTGTGGTATAGTAACCGTCACCCATTAAATACCTCATTTCTATAGCAGAAGAGGATAGATACCGGGCAAGGTAAGGATAGTAATCAGAACCGATGTCCTGTTGTCCGGTCTTGCCCCAGCCAATACGGAGTTTGAGGGCCGACAGGGTTTTACTTGATTTGAGGAAATTCTCCTGGCCGATGTTCCAGGCAAAGGCTGCCGAGGGGAACAGGCCCCAGCGGTTGGCTTTGCTGAATCTTGATGAGGCATCGTTACGTAAGGTTACGGTGAACAGGTATCTTGATGCTATGGAAAAATTAATCCTGCCAAAGAAAGAAAGCAGGTAATATTCCTTGGCATTGGTAGGTGCCGTGTAGTAGAGGGCACCAGGGCCATCGGGTTCGGTGTTCTTGAATTGCTCTTCATCATACTGGACGTAGTTGTGCTGCCAGGAATAACCTGCCATCACGTCCAGGTTGCTGTTTCTGAAATCGTGATTGTAGTTCAGGTAAGTTTCCAGTAATGTATTCAGGTTGTAATTTTCATAAGTAACAAACAAGTCATTGCTGGAACGCATGGCCGAGATGGATCCCAGGGCATTGTATCTTTCGCCCCGTGTGCGGGCTATGTCATAACCGGCGTTCACGTTGGCTGTCAGATCCTCTAAACCATGCACCTTATAGGCGAGTTGCACGTTACCCAGTGATCGCAATGTATAATTGAAATTGGTATAGTCATACATGGTCGATAGCGGGTTGGTGCTGGCCATGGTATTGGCACTGCCATCTGCATTGAACCAGTTCCAGTAACCGTTAGCCTTTGATTTGTCAATGCTCCCGTCTGCATTTGTGAAATAGACGGGTTTGGTGGGATCGAAGGCCAGGGCATTTCCAATGGCACCGGTGGGGGCCCAGTTGGTTTTCTGGTAGATCCCTTTTGCATTCACGTTAATGGTCAGGTGTTCATCAAAAAGCTTGGGCGACAGGCTAATGTCCACGTTGGCTCTCTGGTTGTCGCCAACCTTAAGGGTAGCCTGGTCCAGGTTATACCCAAGGCTCAGGCGATAAGGCATGTGACGGGTAGATCCGTATAGGCTTACGTTCTGGTCTGTATTGAAGGACAGCCTGTAGATCTCTTTTTGCCAGTCTGTATTCTCTGTACCAATAAGGGTCGGGATAATCTGGTTGTTTGGATACGTGGTGCGCATGAAATCCCGGTATTGGTCGGCTGTCATCATCTGAATGGTAGAGGCGTTCTGTTTTACAGAATAACTGGAATTGTAGCTGACGTTAAAACCCCTTCCTGTCCCTTTCTTGGTGGTAATGATAATAACCCCGTTTGAAGCTCTTGAACCATAGATGGCCGTAGCCGAAGCGTCCTTAAGAACGGTGTAGCTTTCTATGTCGTTTGGGTTAACAGAAGCCAGTGGATTGCCCATTCCGGCCCCGCCGTCCCCCGTTACGGGAACGCCGTCAATCACGATCAGAGGATCGTTGGAAGCATTTAAGGATGCGGCACCGCGAATCCTGATGGTAGCAGAAGAGCCGGGCTGACCTGTAGCAGGAGTTATGCGCAGTCCGGAAACTTTTCCAACCAGCATCTGGTCCGGAGAAACCACCGCACCCCGATTCACTTCTTCTGCCTTGATGGCCACAACCGAGCCTGTCATATCGCTTTTTTTGACAGTTCCATAGCCAATGATCACGAGTTCTTCCAGAAGTTCTGAATCTTCGTGCAATACGATCCTGGTTGCGTTCCCCGCGGGAACGACTAAGGTTTGATACCCCAGGTATGATATTTCCAACAGCGTTTCAGGAGAAGGTACTGTAAGGGTAAACCCTCCGTCCAGATCTGTTGTGACACCATAACTGGTTCCCTGTTGCAGAACCGTAGCTGCAATCACCGCTTCGCCGTTAACATCAACGACCGTTCCACTTACTTTATACTGAGCGTAAGCAGAAGTTACGGAGAAGAGTGTGACCGCAAGCAAAAAAGTCATCAGTCTTTTCATAAACATGTAGGTTAGTTAATAATTGTTTAGTTAGATATTTCAAATTTTCGATTCTTTCGGAAAGTAAGCTGTACAGGGTCATCCCTGTCTTCCACAAAGAATACGCTGATTGCTGCAACCAGCAGGCAGAAACCGGAGAACACCATGGCAAATATGGTTTTGCCTCCGTACAGGTATTTTACCATTACCCCTCCTACCAGACCATTGATTATCTGCGGGATGGTAATGAAAAAATTAAAGATACCCATATACACACCCATCTTGTGTGCCGGCAGGGCACCTGCTAAAATAGAATAAGGCATGGCCAGGATCCCTGCCCATGCAATCCCGATCCCTATCATAGGAAAGACCAGCATACGCGGATCCTTCATAAAATAAAAGGAAAGAAATCCTATGGCACCCATCAGCAGGCATAAGGCATGGGTTCCCTTACGGCTGATTTTCTTCGCAATAAAGGGGAGCAAAAAAGCAAAAATGGCCGCTACCCCGTTGTAGACACCCTGCAGGATCCCTACCCAGTCTCCGGCATCGGCATAAGCACGGGTAGTATTGTCAGTAGTTCCGTACAGGTGGTCAGCCACAGCGGGCACCATGTATACCCACATGGAAAACAGGGCAAACCACGAGAAAAATTGTACAACCCCCAATTGTTTCATGGTTTTGGGGATAGATAAAAAATCTTTTCCAATCTGCCAGAAGGGTTGTTTTTCGGGCTTGACGCCTCTCTCAGGAGGGTACTCCTTTGTACTGACGACCGTCCAGAGAACACTTCCCAACAATACTGCAGCTCCAATATAAAATGCATATTTAACGTTATTGGCAACAAGGTGTCCTGCTTCCACATCCGGTGTATTTGCCATACCAAACCAGTTGGTCAAAAGGTAAGGAAGGATGGCCCCCAGAACAGCCCCTACTCCTATGAGTGATGTCTGCACAGAAAAACCCAGTGTGCGCTGCTCCGAAGGAAGAAGGTCCGCCACCAAAGCCCTGAAAGGCTCCATAGCTACATTGATAGAGGCATCCATGATCATCAGTATACCAGCCCCTATGAGCATGGGCGAAATGAAGGGCGCCAGCATGGGAGCATTGGGCATTAGGACAAGGGACAGGGCAGCCAGAATGGCTCCGGTCAGAAAATAAGGACGTCTCCTTCCCAGGCGTGTCCACGTTTGATCGCTGTAGTGACCAATGATTGGCTGAACAATCATTCCGGTTAGGGGAGCGGCAATCCAGAACAGGGAAAGATGGCTCACATCGGCTCCGAAAGATTGCAAAATGCGGCTGACGTTGGCATTTTGCAGGGCAAGCCCGAATTGAATACCCAGAAAGCCGAAGGTCATGTTCCAGATATTCCAGAAAGTCATTTTTTTTGGCATCGTCATAAAGGTTCAGGTAAATAATCATATAAAATTAGCCCCTTTACCTTATAATATAAAAGCAAAACAGACGAAATGCAGAAAAATGTTGACCAAATGCAGAAAATCCCAACCGGATTGTTATTCTGCCTCACCCTCAATCCAGCGCATAAATGCCGGGACCCTTTGACGGCTTACTATAATGGGTTGTTTATAGGGAGGAAGCAGTTCTATGCGCAAACGGCTGTTAAAAAATTTTGAGATAGAGTTTATTGCAGTTATGCTGACGATGCAATTTCGGGCGAGCTTGAAAAATTCTTTTGGATCAATTTGTTCTTCAATGGATTCCAGACTCGAATCGGACAAGTAAGGCTTACCTTCCCTGGTCATGATGTAGGTGCTTTTTTCCTCGGAGAAAAAGTACGCGATGTCTTGTGTTTTTATCACAAAAATCTGGTCACCCACCTTTATGACAAACCGCTGTTTGAACTCCTGAGACTGGTTCACGAGTTTGCCCAGGCTCCACAGGTCACGGGGAGTGGCAGGAGGATTAATGCATTTTTCTACTGCTTCTACAAATTCTGTGTCACCCACAGGTTTGAGCAGGTAATCCACCGCACTTTTTTTCAGGGCTGCCAGTGCATAATGTTCATAGGCTGTGACAATGATCACAGGAGGCATAGCCGTAACCCTGTTGAACAATTCAAAGCAGATACCGTCCGATAGTTCAACGTCCATCATGATCAGATCAGCACTGTTCAGGGCCAGCCACCTGACGGCTTTATCCACCGAGTCCAGGACAGCAGCGATCACGGCATCGGGATAATAAACACTGAACAGCCGCTTTAACTGCATCTGTGCCGGAACCTCGTCTTCCAGTATAAGTACTTTCATTGCCTAATCCTGTATGGGCAAGCGTACTTCAAACGTTTGCCCGGTTTTATTGATAATAATATCTTTTTGAAAAACAGACAAATACTGCCCCCGAATATTTTTTAACCCAACCCCGGTAGAGGAGTTCTGATAGATCTTGGGCTGCAAATTGTTTTTCACTACAAGATAGCCTTCCTCTGTGGTGATTAAAATTTCCAGGGGACTGTCTTTGCTTACAATATTGTGTTTGGTGGCATTCTCCATCAATACCTGCAGGCTGCATGGGATTACAAGTCTATTCAGGTATTCTTCACTTATTTTGAAGGTGACTTTCAGGGAATTGTCAAAACGCTGGGATAATAAATCTACATAAAGTTCACCAAATTCCAGTTCCTCTTTTAACGTAATGGTCTCCTGCTCTCCTATTTTCAGAAAATGGCGGTACAGCGAGGCCAGTTTCCTTACGTATTCGCTGGCTTTTCCGGCATCGGTGTGGATCAGGTAGTCCAGAGAATTGAGGCTGTTAAAAAGAAAGTGCGGATTCAGCTGATGTTTAAGCTGCTGATACTGGTACCTTGCTTTGTTTTTCTGGTTTATTTCAACGTCCAGGGCTTTTTTCTGCACCCTTCCGTAATAGGCATAAATGTCCATACCGGCTATGAAAATCATGTTGAAGAAAAATGCCGCCAGGGCTGTATACCAAAAATTGTAATTAAAAAAAGAATCTTCTGCAGATGCTTCGCGGGCAGACATGATCCTCAACAGTACAGCAGAAAAAAGAGCGATCAAAGAGAGCCCGGATAATTCCAGCAAAGTGCGCAACATGGGCTTTTTTCCGTAGTCTATATGACGGACCAGCATCCACACCAGCAGGAAATCAAGGATTATCATGAGCAAAACCAGCGGATAGTTACCCAGCAGACGGCTGAGTGTTTCGTTGAAATTCAGGTTGAAATTGTTTTGAAAAAAAGGAATGGCCCCTTCAAAAGCCAAACGGAATGCCAGAACAAAGAAAGCCAGCAGGAGCACTTCTATGATAGTGGTTCTTTTTGTTTCCGGTGCCATGATCCGTTATTATTTCTTGCGACGCACCACAAAGAAAATGGACCAGCCCAGAAATTCTGTCACAAGTGTTGTTGTAACCACGTAACTCAGGATGTTTTTCAGCCCCGGAAAAAGCTCCTGTATCCAGCGGGCCCCGTTAGTTCCCAGGAAGAAACCTGCAAAAGAGGCAAGCAGTAACAAACCTACTATCACATCTACCGGCCCGTCATAGAGACGGATCAGGACTACCACCATGGCAATTGTCAGACAGGTAAGCATAAATGTATCCCCAAATGAGGTATCATGCAGGAGGAAACAAGTAAGTGCATGTGCCAGGGCAAAGGAATGGATAATCAAATGTGTAGCGCTGCTTTTTGTCATAATGGGTAAAGGTACAAAAAACCTGAAGATAATTTTTAAGTATATTTGCTACAATCAAATTAATCTTTTATGGAAATAATTTTTCGGATTCATTACAATGCGCCTCAGGATAGCTTCCTGTTCCTCTGCGGTAACATTCCTGAATTAGGCAATGACAATATGAAAAAATCGCCACATATGGACCGGCTTCAGGATGGCTGGTGGAAGCTGAGGATAAAACTCAAATCTTTACCAGAAATGCTTTTATACCGTTATGGTGTTTCCTGTAATGACAGTTCTGTTGTCTGCGAGTATGCAAATCACTGTCAGAAAGGATTGCCTGGCGGTATAGATATTGAAATAATTGACCGGTGGAAGGATCCGGACTATTCGTATGTTTTTCTTACGCATAAACCGGAAACACCCAAAAAATCGGACATAGCCCTTATCACCCGCAGCGGCGCTATCCCTGCAAAATGCCACCTGGCCATGACCGGCAATGCAGAAGGCCTGGGCATGTGGAATCCCTCGCGTGCCATAACGCTGCAATACACAGGAGCCGGCTTGTGGAAAGCTGCATTATCTTATAAAGATATTGGCAACAGCACTCCGGAATACAAGTATCTTATCCGCCGGGATGGGGATAATTCACTGGTAGAATGGGAAGAAGGCCCAAACCGTGTTTTTCTCCCGATTTCTGACCGGACAAACGGGAAAAAACACGTTGTGATAAACGACACCCCATACAGAAGCTCTGTGGAAGGATTGCGCCACGCAGGCACGGCTATTCCCGTATTTTCATTGCGCAGCAAAGAAAGCTGGGGAATAGGGGATTTTGGTGATCTGAAAAAAATGGCAGACTGGACCGCCATTACAGGTCAGCGTGTGCTTCAGATCCTGCCGGTCAACGACACCACCATGTACCATAACTGGATAGACTCCTACCCTTATGGCGGCATATCCATCATGGCTTTGCACCCCCTATACTCCAACATCAATGCCATGTGCCCGAAAGACGGAACAGCAGACCTGTCTGGTTTCGAAAAAGAAAGGAAGGCACTGAATGAACTGCCCCAATTGGACTATGACAAAGTTTCTGTTTTGAAATGGGAAGCCATTCGCTACCTTTTCAAACATACCGGAGAGAAAGTGATGAAATCTTCATCTTTCAGATCTTTTTACAGGGAAAACAAAAAGTGGCTTGTTCCCTACGCGCTTTTCTGCGTCTTGCGCGATAAATTTGGTACGGCCGATTTTTCCCAATGGGAGAAATACGCCACCTACGATCCTGCTTTTGCACAAGAGTTTGATAACCTGGATTTATACATATTCATTCAATACCACCTTGACAAGCAACTTGCCGATGCCCATAAATACCTGAACAATAAAGGCATAATACTCAAGGGAGATATACCCATTGGTATTACCCCCCTGAGTGTAGAAGCCTGGACCGAGTTCCACCTTTTCCACATGGATTCCCAGGCCGGCGCTCCACCGGATGATTTTTCGGTGCAGGGCCAGAATTGGGGCTTCCCCACTTATAACTGGGAAGTCATGGAAAAAGACGGCTATGCCTGGTGGAAGAACCGCTTTAAACACATGGCACGTTACTTTGACGCATACCGCATAGACCACATCCTGGGATTTTTCAGGATATGGAGCATTCCCAGGGACCAGACACAGGGGCTTATGGGTTATTTTGACCCGGCCATGCCTTTTTCAGCAGAAGAAATTGGACATTTTGGCCTTCGCTTTGACAGAGACAGGATGGTAATGCCTTATATAACAGATGACATTTTGTCCACCGTGTTCGGAGAAAATGCAGACATGGTAAGGGAAAAATACCTGGATCAGGGAAAGTATCCCGGGCGATACGATCTGAAGGAGGCTTTCTCCACCCAAAGAAAGATCGCGCTGCATTTCGGATCTCTGGAGGACAACCAACAGAACCGCATCCTGTGCAACAGCCTGCTGGATCTGGCAGCCAACGTGCTTTTCGTACCACAGCCGGGGAAAGAAAATGCCTACCATCCCAGAATCTCGGCCCAGTTCAACTATTCGTACAAGGCTCTGGACGATAATTCCAAATTTGCGTTCAACCGCCTCTATGACCACTTCTTTTATAAAAGGCACAACGACTTCTGGTACCACCAGGCTATGAAAAAGCTGCCTCCGTTGATCTCGGCAACTAAAATGCTCTGTTGTGCCGAAGACCTGGGCATGATCCCCGATTGTGTTCCGCCCCTGATGAAAGAGCTGGCCATGCTCAGCCTTGAAGTTCAGCGAATGCCCAAGGACAAGTACCGGGACTTTGGCGATCCGGCCTCTTATCCTTTTTTATGTGTTTGCACTACCGGATCACACGATACAAGCACCCTGAGGGGATGGTGGGAAGAAGACCGCAATATCACCAACCGGTTTTTCAACACTGTTCTTGGCATGCCGGGCGAGGCTCCCGTGTATTGTGAACCCTGGATTTGCATCCAGGTGATCAGGGACCACCTCCGATGTGGGGCCATGCTGTGCATCCTGCCCTGGCAGGACTGGATGTCGGTTTCAGGAAAGTTACGCCGTGAAAATCCACACGATGAACGCATCAATGTACCGGCTATCGTTCCTCATTACTGGCGCTACAGGATGCATATGACCCTGGAAGAACTCCTTGGGGAGAAAGATTTTAACAACGAGCTAAAAAACATGATCCGGGAAAGCGGCCGGTAAACACAACCCGGCTTAATGCTCAATGGCGGTTCCGCGCAGGCCCCCTGCAGTGGCCCAGGCCCTGTACATGATATCTGTGTTAAATTCCATGGCAATTCTGCCGTTCTTATCTACACAGATCACCCCCCCTCCAGAGCCTTCCATGGTGTCTATCTTGTTGAATATTACCTCGCGGGCGGCTTCTTCCACCGAGTAGCCTTTATAGTCCATCAGAGCGTTTATGTCGAAGGCCACACACCTTCTTATCCATAATTCCCCGTGTCCGGTACCGGAAACAGCCACTGTGTTGTTATTGGCATAAGTTCCTGCACCAATGACCGGAACATCCCCCACTCTTCCCCAGCGTTTACCGCTCATGCCACCGGTAGAAGTAGCGGCTGCCAGGTTGCCGTTTTTATCCAGGACAACACACCCTACGGTTCCTTTTGGGTCCGGATTTTCCTTCTGTTCCCTGATTCTGCGGATCTGTTCCAGTCTTTTTGGGGTTGAAAAATACTCATTGGGAACCATCGTCAGCCCGGCCGAGGCAGCAAAAGCAGAAGCTCCTTCGCCTATGAGCAGTACGTGCGGCGTGTCTTCCATAACATGTCTTGCTGCCAGGATGGGATTCCTGATATCCCGAACACCGGCTACGGCACCTGCCTTCAGATCCCTGCCGTTCATCAGGGCTGCGTCCAGTTCATGGATGCCTTCAGAGTTTACCACAGCTCCTTTGCCCGCATTGAAATCAGGGCAATCTTCCATCCAGACTACCACCTGCATGGCAACATCAATGGCCCGGGCACCCTGTTCCAGCATGGCCGTACCGGTTTCCAATGCCTGGTTTAACAGATCCATGTAATGATCCCTTTCGGAAGGGCTCATGCCGGCAGCGGATCCGGCTCCACCATGAAGCACAATGGCCCATTCTTCCTTTGTATCTGTGTTGACACACTGTGTGAATATCAATGCAGAAGCCAGCAAAAACAAAAGAGTTGGAATTTTTCTCATAGGGTTATTATTGATTTAAAATACTTGTTACAAGGTACAGTTTTTTTGGCATTTAAAAATTTGTTGTATATTAGTATTATAATTAACTTCTAAACCACCCTATGAAAAAAATTATCCTATCAACCTTTCTTATCCTGACAGGCTTTTTCACCCTTTCTGCCCAGAATGATGTTTTGCCAAACCTGATGGCAAAAGGCACCAACATGGGTAGCCTTGGTGTTGGTCTTCCAGTCATTGGGGCTGGTTACAGAATGACTGTTCCTCCCATTGCTGCTTTTTATGAAGTGGGTATCCTTGACCTTGGCAGACCGGGCTCTGTCGCTGTAGGCGCGCATGCCGGATTTTGGGGATACAGGTACAAAGCCTCTATAGGAGATTACGATGCTACTTACCGTTATTTCAACACACTTGTTGGCCTGCGCGGTACCTACCACTTTACCATTCTGGAAAACTGGGAAGTATACGGAGGCGCCGTTCTGGGATTGAAACTGGAATCAAATCGTCACAAAGACAATATGGGTACTACCGCATCACATACCCATGTTAGGTTCGGGTGGCAGATTTTAGGCGGAACAAGATATATGTTTACTCCGTCTCTGGGAGCTTTTGTTGAATTCGGGTACGGATTTACTTATGGCACAATAGGTGCTACCTATCGTTTTTAGTTCAAAAAAACCATTTTGTTGAAAGCCGTCCTTTACAGACGGCTTTCTTTTTTTACCGGATGCAACAAAGCAGAAAATTATTGCATCTGGTACACATATCCGGTATTTATGTTACTTTTGATTTTAATAATCAATCTCTTTCAAACAACTCTTATGAAAAAAACATTTCTTTTAATCAGCACTGTTATTCTTACGATGATTCTGTTCTCCTGCTGTAAAGATGACCAGGAGCAGGTATCGCTCTTCTACAAAGAGGTTATCTATGAATTCTCGGATGGTGTAGACTATTTTACAGCAACCTTAACAAGTTGCAGTGGGGTTAAGGACATAAACGATTCTTCAAAGGGAACTATATATGCGACCATCAATATCAAAGCAAACCGTCTCTGTAATCTGAAATTCAGCAGCACAGAAGGCCTCATAGATGATACGTATATAACTGAATATGCGGTTTATCCTTTGGAGTATTATACTTCTGTCCCTTTTTCCCATGAGTTTTCACTAACAAAAGACCAGACTGTTGTTTTGAACCTGGTATTTCCAAACGTTCCCACACGGCTGCTGAAAGTGGGCAGATTGAGGGTGGCCGTAGAGATCAGTAACTACAAGAAATACGCCTTTACAATCCACCAGATACCCTACAAACCCGACACTGACAGAATCGTCTGGAATTAAGCATATTTATGGATAATTACCGCCAAATCAAACGGGAGGAAATTGCACTTCTTAAAAAGCAGCGATGTCACTCAGATGATTGGAACAAGCTATGGGTAGATCCTGATTTTAGGCCGGAAAGAGTTTGGGATACAGCCTTTTCCGGGAATATCCGTCTTGGTGTTTTTGATTTGAAAAAAGAGCTTCCCTCAGGTATATGCATACAATCCGGCCTCTGTAACGCCAAACTGCACAACGTATCTGTAGGAGACAATTCTTGTATTGAAAATATCCATAGTTATATAGCCAACTATAACATTGGATCCGGTTGTATCATAGAAAACGTAGATAAGATCTATACAGAAGGTATTTCCTCATTCGGGAACGGTGTGGACGTATCTGTTTTGAATGAGACAGGCGGCCGTGAAGTTCCTATTAACAACAAACTTACCGCTCATTTTGCATACATCCTGGCCTTATACCGCCACAAGACAGAACTGGTGAAACGAATGCGTGAACTGGTAAGCATATATGCACAAAAAGTATCATCTGACAGGGGAACCATTGGAGACAATGTTACTATAAGCCATTCGGGAACACTTAAAAATGTTGTCATAGGAGACTACACCACCATTGAGGGTATTTCTTCACTAATAAACGGCAGCATCAATGGAAATGCGTATGACCCGGTCTATATTGGCCATGGGGTGAACGCCCAGGATTTTATCATATCCTCGGGAGCAAAAGTGGAAAGAGGTGTCAATATAACAAAATGTTTTGTCGGGCAGGGAACCATACTTGGAAAAGGTTATTCTGCCAATGATTCGCTTTTCTTCAGTAATTGTCTTGGAGAAAACGGGGAAGCATCCTCTGTGTTTGCCGGGCCTTATACGGTCAGTCACCATAAATCCACCCTGCTGATTGCAGGCATGTTTTCCTTCATGAATGCCGGATCCGGGTCCAACCAGTCCAACCATATGTACAAATTGGGACCTATTCACCAGGGCATTATGGAACGGGGGGCAAAAACTACCTCTGATTCTTACATCCTGTGGCCATCCCGTATAGGAGCTTTTTCTCTTGTGCTGGGACGTCATGTCAACAATACAGACACCAGTTCGCTGCCATTTTCATACCTGATAGAACAGGACAACACAACATACCTTATCCCCGGAGTCAACCTCAAAAGCGTGGGTACCGTACGGGATGCCCAGAAATGGCCAAAACGAGACCTGCGAAAAGATCCTGTCAAACTGGACCAGATCAATTACAACCTGCTGAGCCCCTATACAATCCAGAAAATGCTCAACGGAAGAGCCATCCTCAGGGAATTGATGAGGGTGTCGGGAGAAACCACTGACGTTTTTTCCTACAAAAGCACCAAAATCAAAAACACCTCTCTTATCAACGGAATCAGGTATTATGAAATCGCTATCAAAAAATTCCTGGGAAATTCGATCATCAAGCGCCTGGAAAAAACGCGTTTCAAATCTATTGAGGAAATAAGAGACCGGTTACGTCCCGATACTGCCATAGGACTTGGAGAATGGCTGGATATATCAGGGCTGATCGCGCCCAAAACAGAAATCGATAAATTGATCTGTGGAATAGAAACCCGTGAGATTTCAAAGATTGCGGATATCAACCATTTCATTGAGGAACTGCACCGGAACTACTATTATTACGAATGGACATGGGCGTATTCCAAGATCAGTGAATTCTACAACATTGATCCCGGGGAAATCACCATACATCAAATCAGAAAGATTGTTATGGAATGGGAAGATTCTGTTGTTGGTCTTGACAAAATGCTCTATGAAGATGCACGTCACGAATTTTCGCTAAGTTCCATGACCGGTTTTGGAGCCGACGGCAATATGGATGAATGCCGCCTTGATTTTGAACAGGTAAGGGGTGTTTTCGAAAACAATCCTTTTGTTGCTGCAGTGTTAAAGCATATTGAAGACAAGACAGCCCTTGGACAGGAGCTGATTACACGACTGGAGGACATCCAATGAACCCTTTTAATGAGGAGTTGTTTTTGGAACGCCAGACCAGAATAAAAGAAACTTTTTTTTCCATTACCAATGCCCAAAAAAACGATCTGACCCGTGAGTGTGCCAACTTAAATGCCGACACACCGGCAGGGATGATGATGAAGTTTTCCAGTGAAACAACAAAAAATTTGTTTCGGATTATCTCTTATTCCAGGAAGTGATCGATGCCGTCGAGAAGGGATACATTCATATTTATGTCGGCATTATGGATTGGCAGCGAAAAGCTCAACCCCGGCCATACGGTAGGCAGTATCATCAACCAGGGCACACTGGGAATTGGTTATATTGGACTTGCCGAGTGTCTGATTGCTCTGACGGGAAAACACCATGGTGAATCCGACCAGGCACAAGAGCAAAGAATTTGGCATCATCAAAGGCATAACAGACATTGATAGTGATGCCACCCACAACCCTGAATCCATAGCCACCGTGGTCGACTTGATGGACAAATATAATATGGGTTATTGTTCTGTGAATCACAACCGTAACCGTTGTCTGGCTCATGAATACACCTGAAATAATTTTTTCTATTGCAGAAAAGGCGGGAATTTCCAAAGCTGCTCTCAGTACCAGGAAAACCTTGTATCAGTCTTTTCTGGCAGGAGCTTACATTACCATAGGAGGTGCCTTCTCATTGATTGTGGGCTATGGGTTCACGGAAATCACCTCAGGCAACCCCGGTTTGCAAAGAATACTCTCCGGAGCGGTCTTCCCTTTAGGCCTGATCCTGGTTGTATTTTTGGGAGCAGAGCTTTTTACCGGAAACTGCGCCATACTGATTCCGGGACTGATGAGTCGCAAGATAAGTCCGGGTAGTTTGTTTCGTAATTGGGGATTGGTCTATCTCGGAAATTTTGTGGGAGCCTTATGTGTGGCTTACTTTCTGATGCATCTGGCCGGTGTAAGCGCAGCAGAGCCGTGGCACACAGACATCCGGAATATTGCCCTGATAAAGACAACCATACCCTGGTGGAAAGTTTTTCTCAGGGGGATCGGAGCCAACTGGCTGGTTTGTCTGGCCATCTGGTTGGGGTATGCTTCCACATCGGCTATTGGTAAGATTATTGGTCTTTGGTTTCCAGTTTGCTGCTTTGTTGCCCTGGGATTTGAACACTCGGTGGCCAATATGTTTTTCATACCCCTGGGTATGATGGAAGGAGCCCCGGTTGGCATTATACCTTTTTTATGGAACAATTTGCTTCCTTCTACGTTAGGCAACATTGCAGGAGGTGGATTTTTTGTGGGATTTCTGTATGGAAAAATTTTTATAGGTTCATAAAATCATACCCGGTACTACAGCCGTGGTGAAGGGTTCCGCACTTCTATTTATTTTGCCGGTTGTTCGCACCACTGCCCTGGTTGCCATAATCCACAGACCTGGGATATTAAAAACGGGACTTTGATGAGTATTGAAGAGATCATGAACCACATCCTGCCCAATGAATTTGAAAACGTCACTTTCTCCGGGGGAGATCCCCTGTACCAGGTTGAAGCAGTTACCCCATAGCAATTCAAATAAAGGTCCAGACAGGTAAAACAATTTGGTGCTACACCGGCTATACCTATGAACAAATATTGGCCTCTGCCCGGCTTTCTATGATCCTGCCCCATATAGACGTCCTGGTTGACGGTCCCTTTTCCCTGGAAAGAAAAACAAATCAAATTCCCTTTGTTGGCAGCAGCACCCAGCGTGTAATCGTGCTACGCTAAGCCCTCCCTACGGTCAGGGAGGGTTTGGGTGGGTGTTCGTTAACGTGGCGGCACAGCCGATGCCCTTAAACGACAAAACCCCTGGTCTTTTTGGTCAGGGGTTCGTTTGCCGCCGGGGCTTGCCCCGGCTAAGCCCTCCCTACGGTCAGGGAGGGTTTGGGTGGGTGTTCGTTAACGTGGCGGCACAGCTGACGCCCTTAAACGACAAAACCCCTGGCCTTTTTGGTCAGGGGTTCGTTTGCCGCCGGGGCTTGCCCCGGCTAAGCCCTCCCTACGGTCAGGGAGGGTTTGGGTGGGTGTTCGTTAACGTGGCGGCACAGCCGACGCCCTTAAACGACAAAACCCCTGGCCTTTTTGGTCAGGGGTTCGTTTAAGGGCGGCGGCTACCTACTCTCCCACCTGGTCTGGCAGTACCATCGGCACAAACGCGTTTAACTTCTCTGTTCGGAATGGGAAGAGGTGGATCCACGTCGTTATAGCCACCATGAGCTTGCTGCATGACAGGATAATGCTTCCGCTTCTCCTGCCTTGCGTGTTTTATGTAAAAAGAGAGATAACGTCGGTTGTGTTCTTCTGTAGAAAAAGTTCTCGGGATATTAGTACTGCTCGGCTATGACATTACTGCCTTTACACCTGCAGCCTATCTACGTAGTAGTCTGCTACGTCCCTCTATGGAAATCTCATCTTAAGGTCAGCTTCGCGCTTAGATGCTTTCAGCGCTTATCTGTTCCGCACGTGGCTACCCGGCTATGCAACTGGCGTTACAACCGGTATACCAGAGGTGCGTCCAACCCGGTCCTCTCGTACTAAGGTCAGCTCCTTTCAAATTTCCAACGCCCACAACAGATAGAGACCGAACTGTCTCACGACGTTCTGAACCCAGCTCGCGTGCCACTTT
>MWDM01000029.1 GCA_002070565.1 Bacteroidetes bacterium ADurb.Bin139 | reverse complement strand
GATTACTATATTTTCTCCGATGATCCGCGCTCCGATATCAGTGCCGGCAAGATACCCATGATTAAAACGGAAGGGACATCGGGCTATGACAGCGGGCAATGGTTCACCGTTTCCACAACGGGAAATAAAACCCTTGTATTCAGACTGGACTGGAGCAACCCGGCCCAACCCAGGCTCACCGTTTCAGAAACAGAAGCAGAGGCGGAAGATCCCGGAAATGATGCTCCTGCTGCTGACAACGCTAAATACTTGTATTTTGGCGATGGTATTCTCAGACAATTCAATGACAAAGGCGGGGGACAATACGAACTGGTGACCGATTATGCCTCGGCCTGGGGCTTTTTAATACGAACAAGCGCAACCCAATGGAACAACAAAACAAAATACGGGGCACAAAGCAAAACAGCCGCAGCCATCACTTACGGGAAACCTTTCGTGCTCTACACCAATGACAATCCGGACGTTGTTTACGATTTGCAACTGCCGGGTTCCACCATGTTCCATTCCCATTTCTGGACCAACTGGTTTGCAGACCTGAACTACGGAGCCGTTGAAACAGCAGAGCAAAGTCCTGCTTTCAAAGCCATCGTAGAAGATGCCAGGATCTGGATAGATGCAGGCATTGACGGGTTCAGGCTGGATGCGGTGAAACACATATACCACAATGAATTCTCCGGTGAGAATCCTGAATTCCTTAAAAAATTCTACACAGCAGTAAATGATTACTACAGGCAATCCAGGGATCACGATATTTATATGGTAGGGGAAGTATTCTCAGGGTACGAACAGGTAGCGCCCTATTATAAAGGTCTGCCTGCCCTTTTTGAGTTCTCTTTCTGGCACCGTCTGCAATGGGCACTGGAGCAGAACACGGGCTGTTATCTGGCCAAAGACATCCTGACTTATCAGAACCTGTACAAACAATACAGGACCGATTACATACGGGCCACCAAACTGTCCAATCACGACGAAAACCGTGCCCGTTCAGACCTGGGAGGTTCACTGGCTAAAACAAAACAGGCCGGGGCCATACTGCTGACTGCCCCGGGGTCACCCTATGTATATTACGGTGAAGAAATGGGCTATATAGGGACAAAAACCCGTAGTGACCTGTATGTTAGAAGCCCTATGTACTGGGGAGACAGTTACACCACCAGTTATACCAGTGAAATTGACCCGGCCTTGTCTCAGACCGTAGGAACGGTGCTGACACAGCAGGCAGATACAGCTTCTGTACTTAACGTTTACCGAAAATTTTCCAGGGCCAGGAATACATACCCGGCTTTGGCTTCCGGAACCATGACCGAACATCCGCTTTACAATGACAAAGCATCTGCGACCCATCCCCAGCTCGCTGCCTGGTACCTCACGGGGGGTGGTGAGAAAATGATTGTTTTGCATAACCTTGGAAAAGAACAAATTACATTCAGCCTTAATGACCCGCTGGATAAGGCGGCAGTTACCCTGGGTAATGTATATATGCAGAAAGAAAAAGAAGGATACAAAATGAAAATGGATGCGTACTCTTCCGTTGTTTTCACATTAAAATAAGGAACCATGAGAAATATTTCCTGTTTGATCCTGACGGGGATACTTGCCCTTATGCAGGCATGTTCACCTTCTGTTGCCAGGAAACCTGTCTTTGATGCACTGGAGCCTGCATCGGTCCTTACCCTGGAAAAGGACACGACCGTTGTGCTTGTGAGGGATTATTTCCCGTCACTCGATAAAATTGACCGTACCGAATCACCCCACCTGAAGGTGGTGCCTGCCCCGGGGCAGGATACAGTAATGCTTATCCTGCGTGATGATACACCCCTTATGACCGTCCTGCAGGTTTTCAGCAAAGGTCAGGCGGGACACATACCGGTGCGGATCATGACCACCCCGGCCCGGGAAAGCCCCCGGCTGGCCGTTTTTCCGGCATTACCCGATACAGATGCTTTATTTAGAGTAAGGATAGAGAATGGTCCGGCCACCTTATACCTCTACTGGCAAAATAGCCTGGTACAGACGGTCCGCATTACAGATTCTTACAATGTACTGTTGCCTGGATTCACTGCCTTAATGGACAGGTCCTGGGTACGGGTTTATGCAGTAAACCAAAACGGTCATTCAAACGACCTGCTCATTCCCCTGGAAGCAGGCCGGCCTGTCCTAAGGCAAGAGCAGATCAGTCGCAGCGATAAACAGGCACAGATCATGTACCAGGTATTTGTTGACCGTTTCTATAATGGCAATCCTTCTAACGATAGAAGGATCAATTCCCCTGAAGTGCATCCCCGGGTAGATTATTACGGAGGGGACCTGGAAGGGGTGGCTCTCAAGATAAGGGAAGGCTTTTTCAGAGAATTGGGAGTCAACACCCTATGGCTTTCACCTATAACACAGAATCCTTGCGATGCCTGGGGACAGATAGAAGATCCCAGGACAAAATTCAGCGGTTACCACGGATACTGGCCTCTTTACATAACAAAAGTAGATGATCGTTTTGGAAATGAACAAGTTCTGGAAGAATTGCTTGGTCTGGCCCATAACGACAACATGAACGTTATCCTGGACCATGTGGCCAACCATATGCACATCAACAGTCCCACTTTGCAGGAACATCCCGATTGGGTCACATCCCCCGTTACACCCGACGGACGCCCCAATTTTGAATTATGGGATGAATTCAGACTCACCACATGGTTTGACAAACACATTCCAAAATTCGATTTTTCAAGGCCGGATGTTTGCCAGGCGTTATCCGATTCGGCCCTTTTCTGGCTGCAGCATTTTGATATAGATGGTTTTCGCCACGATGCCACCAAACACATAGACAAACTATTCTGGAGGACACTCACCCGCAAGATTGTTAAGCAATTTCCGGGAAGACCTGTTATTCAGATAGGAGAAACATACGGTTCAGCCTCTTTGATAGGAGATTATGTAAAAAAGGGCATGCTGGATGGCCAGTTTGATTTCAATCTTTATTATGCTTTTTTGAATGCCACGGTAGATCCTGAAGGGTCTTTCATACATTTGTGGCATGAATTGGAAACAAGCCTGATGCATTACGGTTACCACAACCTGATGGGCAATATAAGCGGGAACCACGACATGGCAAGGTATATATCGCTTGCCGGAGGAGCCCTGGACAGGAACGAGAACCAAAAACTGGCGGGTTGGAAAAGGGATATCGGTACAGGCGACCCCGATTCCTACGATTACCTGGCCATGCTGCATGCCTTTAATATGACCATACCCGGTATTCCCTGCATATATTACGGAGACGAAATAGGAATGCCCGGGGCCAACGATCCTGACAACCGCAGGATGATGGTTTTTGAAGGCTACACTTCCCGTCAGCTCCTGCTCAGGGAGCGTGTAAAGCGGCTTACATCGCTACGCAAAACAAACCTGGCGCTGCTATACGGCGATTTGTTCCCGCTTCATGCAAGCAGGGATATTCTGGCCTATGTCCGGATATATATGGGAAAAGCCGTAGTGGTGTGTCTGAACAAAGGCAGCGAATTCTTTGATATACGTTCCCTCCGGTTACCTTTTGGTCTGAATCCGGAAGCTTTGGTCCCGTATATGGGAGAGGCTGTGGTGGCTCCAAAAGGTTTCACGATTATGGTAATTGAATGACAGGAGAACAATGAAAAAGACACTGATAATTATTAGCTTTATGACGATTTTAGCAGGTGGTTGCACGTCCCGGGAGCAACAGGAAATCCATCCCCAATGGATTCGTAATGCCGTTATTTATGAAGTGAACACAAGACAGATCACTCCGGAGGGCACATTTAATGCCTTTGCCGGCATGTTACCCCGGTTAAGAGAGCTTGGCGTGGATGTGTTGTGGTTTATGCCCATCTATCCTATTGGCATGGAAGGCCGTAAAGGGACTCTGGGATCTTATTATTCCATAAGGGATTACGGGGCAGTTAATCCCGAATTTGGAACACTGGAGGATTTCAGACTACTGGTTGACAAAGCACACCAGCTGGGCATGAAGGTCATACTGGACTGGGTGGCAGCCCATACATCACGTGATGCCGTATGGCTTGACCGGCAGGATTGGTACATTAGAAGACCGGACGGGGAGCCGGAATTCCTCTACGACTGGTCCGATGTGGCACGTCTCAATTATCAAAGCCAACCCATGCGCCAGGCCATGCTCGAAAAAATGCTTTTCTGGCTGGAAGAGGTCAATGTTGATGGATTCCGTTGTGATATGGCCGACCTTAGTCCCGTGGATTTCTGGGAGTGGGCTGTTCCCGAACTGCGTAAGGCAAAACCTGATATTTTCATGCTTGCCGAGTCAGAAAACCCCGTCAATACCCGCAGGGCCTTTAATGCCTATTATGCCTGGAAGCTGCACCACACCATGAATAGTGTGGCCAGGGGAGAGAAGAATGCAGACAGCCTGAGGCAATGCCTGGACCTGATGGCCCGGGATTTCGGGCCCAATTCCATCCCCCTTCTTTTTACCTCTAACCACGACGAAAATTCCTGGAGCGGTACCGAGTTTGAACGCATGGGAGATGCTGTTTTTCAAATGGCGGCATTTTCCTTTGTGCTTCCCGGGTTGCCTTTGATCTATACAGGTCAGGAAGTAGGCAATACAAAACGACTTGCCTTTTTTGAAAAAGACACCCTGATGCCGCAACAAAGCGATCAGTTTACGGACTTTTACACCCGCTTAATTGCCTTCCGCAAGGCCTCCGATGCCCTACAAGTGCCTCCATACGGCGGTTTGTTAGAGGAAGTGCCCCATTCCGGTCCTTCGGATGTTTTCGCATTCATCCGCCAAACCGAAGGCAACCGCGTGCTGGCCCTGTTCAATTTCTCCGCTCAGCCGGCATCTTTACAGCTGACAGCCCCACAGGCAGAAGGCACATACAAAGACTGGAATGGGGAAGATCAATATACTATAGATGCGCGATTCACATGGAACCTGGAACCATACGGATACCGCCTTCTCACTTTAGAATGATGCTATGAAACGGACACTATTAATACTGACAGCTCTTATGGCAATGATTACCACAGCCAGTGCCATGAATACACCAAAACCCGAAGTGCACCGGATTGAACCGCCTTTCTGGTGGACGGGCATGGAAACACCACTCCAGCTGATGATCTACGGGCCATCGCTGGGAGAGGGGAGCGTAAGCTGCCCCGGCGGCGGCTTGATCATAGAGACAATTCACAAAGCAGACAGCCCCAATTACCTGTTCCTGGATATAACCATTCCGAGGGGTACCCGTGCCGGTGATTTCAATTTACAATGGACAAACGGCAGGCAGAAACTGAATTTTATCTATACCCTGCATGAAAGGACGCCAGGTTCGGCCCGAAGGTCCGGACTTAAGCCCTCTGATGTGCTGTACCTGCTCATGCCTGACCGTTTTGTCAACGCAGACCCTGAAAATGACTCCACTCCCTGCACAGCCGAAAAAGCGAATCCGCAAAATGATTACGGACGCATGGGAGGCGACCTGGAAGGGATCCGCATGAGTCTGGATTATCTCTCAGAGCTTGGAGTTACCTCTGTATGGCCCACCCCCGTTACCCTGGATAACGAACCAAAAGTGTCTTACCACGGTTATGCCTGTTCCGATTATTATAAAATAGATCCGCGCCTGGGTACCAACGAATCGTACCGGGAATTGATTGCTCAGGCAGCATCCAGAGGCATATCATTCCTGCAGGACATAGTTCCCAACCATTGCGGAACGGCCCACTGGTGGATGAAAGACCTGCCTTTTAAAGATTGGATACATGTCTTTGACACCTTTACCCGGTCAAATTATGCCATGACCACACATATGGATCCCCATGCCGCATCTGTTGACAGCGAATTATGCATCCAGGGATGGTTCGATACTTCCATGCCCGATATGAACCTGAAAAATCCATTTGTATTGCAGTATTTTATACAGGCTACCGTCTGGTGGATGGAATATGCAGGCCTTGCCGGAGTCAGGATAGATACGTATCCCTATTCAGACGAAAAAGCCATTTCTTCCTATACGGCTGCCCTGCGTAAGGAATATCCCTACGCTACCGTCCTGGCCGAATGCTGGTTCAACCACCCGCATCAGGTAGCCTACTGGGAAAGAGGACCGTGGCCAACCGGTCCTACGGTGATGGACTTTCCCCTGATGGGAGAAATTTCACGTGCTTTCATGGAAGACACCAATCCCGGCTGGGGACAGGGCATGGTCCGCCTTTATAATATGATCGCAAATGATTTCGTATACAAAAACCCCAACGAACTGCTTGTTTTTGGCGAGAATCACGATGTAAACCGCCTGTACGAAACGCTGGGCCGCAACCCCGAAAAGCTAAAAATGGCGTATACTTTTCTTGCAACCACCCGTGGAATTCCCCAGATATATTATGGGACCGAGGTTCTCCTGGCCGCCCGTGACAGCAAAAAGCTGGGCCACGGCGAAGAAAGGGCGCCCATGCCTGCGCGGGTGCTCACGGCAGCAGGCCGCGACCCTCTGGAAGAAAATGTGTTCAGTTACATATCCCGGTTGCTGACCTGGAGAAAAACATCCCGGACTGTTCAATACGGCCGGCTGCTGCACTATCTGCCAGATTACGGCCAGAATATGTACGTTTACTTCAGGATACTGGACAATGAATGTGTGATGGTCCTGATAAACAACGGAATTAATCCTATCCCCGTTGAATGGCAAAAGTACGCAGAAGGCCTTGGCAAGGCATCGGTGGGTCAGGAAGTAATGAGCGGCAGGGAAATTACCGTGGGTCAACCCTTAGAGGTACCGGCTCAAACCGCAATTTTCTTTACCTTTGCGGGTATATGAGAAATGCGCTGATTGTACTATGCCTGATTTTTTGGTTACCTGCCTGCAATAACGGTGCAAGACGTATACCGGCAGAAGATTTTCAGCTCATTCTGCGGGATATGTTTATGACAGATCTGATCCTGGAGCGTGACGGGAGCTTAAAAAGCCTGGCCGATTCCACGCTGGTTTATCCTCCTGTCTTTGAGAAATCGGGCTATACAACCGAACAGTTCATGGTTACGATGGATTATTATTCCTCCAGACCAACACGTTTCAAATCCATACTGACCAGGTTGCGCAAATCACTTGACCAGGAAAGGACACGGTATAACGAGCTGCTGTCTTACAAGGAAGAACAAAAAGCACTTGTAGAGCGTTTCAAAAACTGGCTCAGCGATACCATACCCGGCAGGCATGACCAGGTCCTAAAGCAGTCCCTGCGGCGCATACTACCTTATGACCCTTCCCGGGACCAGACCTGGCGCATGGACCAGGATTCTATTTATAAGGAAAAACCATTACGGATCCTGCCGGTCATTGACACTATGTCAGGGCGCGATTCTATCCCGCTTTATCTGGAACGACCCAAACAGTTCAAGCCCAGGGGAATGATAACCATCAAGCTGGATTGATATGGAAAAATTGACATTCACCAGTCCTGTATTCGGCCCCATACACAGCCGGCGTCTGGGTTCCAGCCTGGGGATAAACCTGATGCCGGCTTCACGGAAGGTGTGCAATTTCAATTGCATTTATTGTGAATGCGGATGGAATCCGGATCCCCTGCAGCCGAAAAAAAAAGAAGAAAGCCTGATGCCGGGCCGTGAAACGGTGGCACTTGCCCTTGAAAAAAAGCTGCGCATGCTGGCAAAAGAAGGAAAGTCTCCCGATGCAATCACTTTCTCGGGCAACGGAGAACCCACATTGCATCCCGACTTTTCAGGAATCGTTCAGGATACGATGGTCCTCAAAAACAAGTGGAGCCCGGGCACAAAGGTGTGCGTGTTGTCCAACTCGGCAAACCTGGATAAAAAAGGGGTGATGGAAGGATTGATGATGGCAGATCTGAGGATCATGAAGATTGACTCGGCTATAGAAAAAACACTCCGGATCATCAACAATCCCACAGCGGGCTACTCTCTGCAGCGGACGGTGTCATTGCTCAAGAGGTTTGGAGGTGATTTCACCCTGCAAACGATGTTCCTGACCGGAAGTATTGATGGGAAAGTAGTGGATAATACTACCGGACAGGAACTGGAAGCCTGGTTTGTCCTTGTAGATGAGCTAAAGCCCCGGCAGGTGATGGTTTACACACTGGACAGACAAACACCGGCTCCCGGGTTAAAAAAGTGTCCGGCAGAAAAGCTCGATTCCATTGCCCGGGTTCTTAAAGACAAGGGAATAGACGTTATTGTTGCAGGATAAGGGATCATGAGAACAGTCATCCAGCGGGTAAAAGAAGCTTCTGTCTTTATTGACGGCAAATGCAAAGCTGTCATAGGTGAGGGTTTGCTCATACTGGCCGGTTTTGAAACATCAGACACCGGGCAAGATCTGGAATGGATGGTGCACAAGATCCTGAATTTGCGGATATTTGACGATCCACAGGGTGTGATGAACCTTTCTGTTTTACAGGCAGGGGGACAGTTGCTGGTGGTGAGCCAGTTCACCCTGCATGCCTCTACCAAAAAAGGAAACCGCCCCTCCTACATAAAGGCGGCAGTGCCGGAAATAGCCGTACCATTGTATGAATCTTTTTGCACATTGCTGGAAGATCAATCGGGTATAAAATTACAAACAGGCATTTTTGGTGCAGCCATGGAAGTGAAGCTAACCAACAACGGGCCCGTTACAATAATCATGGACAGTAAAAACAGAGAATAATATGGAAAAGCTTAAGCAATGTTTCAGCTTCATTGATCTTACCACCCTGAACGCCACCGATACCGTGTCCAGGGGCCGCTTGTTTGCAGAGAATGTAAACCGTTTTGCCAGGGAATATCCCCAAATGCCTCATGTGGCTGCCATTTGCGTGTACCCTGCATTGATAGATGCGGTTAAGCAGATCCTGCAAGTGCCCGGTGTATCCATAGCTGCCGTGGGAGGCGGTTTTCCCGCATCGCAGACTTTTTCGCGCATAAAGGAACTTGAATGTGCCCTATGCGTGGAGAAGGGAGCCAATGAGGTGGATATTGTCCTGTCTCTGAATTATTTCTTTTCAGGACAATTCGACCTTGTTGCCATGGAGATCAGGAATATCCGCAAGGCTATGGGAGAGGGACCCCATCTGAAGGTTATTCTGGAGACCGGAGCCCTCAGAACAGAAGAAAATATCCGCAAGGCATCGTTTCTGGCCATGGAGAACGGGGCCGATTTCATCAAAACATCCACCGGGAAAATGGAGCCGGCAGCTACGCCTTTTGCGGCCCGCATCATGTGCCAGTGCATAGCCGAATATTACCAGCAAACGCGCAGAAGGGTAGGGTTCAAACCAGCCGGTGGTATTGTAACATCTGCCCAGGCACTTGAATATTATGACATTGTATACCAAATCCTGGGAGACGAATGGTTGCATCCTTCGCTGTTCCGTATAGGAGCAAGCCGGCTGGCCAATAATTTATTGAAAGATATATTTTCGGAAGACCTTGTGTTTTTTTAGTTTTTGTCTATCTTTGCAAACCCTGAAAGAAACGCCCGGGTGGCGGAATTGGTAGACGCACTAGTTTCAGGGACTAGCGAGGGCAACCTTGTGCAGGTTCGAGTCCTGTTCCGGGCACCAAGAGCAGAAAAGAATTTTCTGCTCTTTTTGTTTCTGACCTTATGAAATTAAGTCCTATTTACTCTATATTTGTGCTTCACGTCTGTTGAAAGCATGAAAAAATTATGTTTTTTCCTTTTACTGGTTACGATTCTGTCCGGGTGCCGTTCGAAATCCCGCGTGAATCAGCTTTTTCTCTCGTCTGTAGACAGCATGATGACCGATAATCCGGACACCGCTTATAAAATGCTCAAAGACATTTCGCCGGATGAGCTCAACACACGGCGTGAAAGGGCTTACTATGCCCTGTTGCTGACTCAGGCGCGCCATAAGAATTACATACCCCTGCGGAATGATTCCCTTATAAATGTTGCCGTGAATTATTTCAGAGGTAAGCAGGATCGGGAAAAATACGCCCGGGCCCTCCTCTATAAGGGCATTTGCATAGAAGAGATGAACGACCCCCGGAAGGCCATCGAGGTTTACGCCGAGGCAGAAAAGGTAGCCCTTGGCACCACCGATTATCTAACCACCGGACTGATCAACTCGCAGATGGCCTGGCTATACCAGGATATGTACATTGAAAACCAGGTGGATATTGAGCGGTTCAAAAAGGCTATGGAGTACTTTCGCCTGGCCGGTCACAAGAAAAATGAATACTCGGTGGCCAGCCTGCTGGGGCAAATTTATAGGCCAACTACAGAACGAGATAGCGCATATTATTATCTGGAAATTGCATTGGAGCTTGCCAGAGAGATGAAAGACAGCGTGGCCTTGTTTCATAATTATTCCCTTGTGGCCAATACATACCTGATGGATGAAGATTATGAACGGGCCAGAAACATGGCTTTGTATGTCGTAGAAAATCACGGAAGTATACCAATATCTGACGAAACGTACCATTGTCTGAGCCGGTCCTATGCCCGTCTGGGAAAAACAGATTCGGCACGGTATTATTACACAAGAATAAGTGACCCTACAGATCCTAATGCAAAACACAGTCAGCTAATTACTCTGACAGAAATCCTTAAAGCCGAGCGCAACTACAAGGATGCCTTGCTTCATACCGAGCAATCACGTCGTCTGGCCGATTCCATCATTGACGCATCCCGCCGGATGGACCTCTATGAAATAGAAAACCGCTACAACAACCAGAGGCTGGAAAACATCAACCAAAGGCTGGAATACCGTACTCGGGTAAACCATTACATCATTGTACTTATCAGCCTGGTTGCCATTATGATAAGCATTGGATTCTGCGTGGTCATCGACCGCAAGCACCGGGATATCAACGAGAAAATAGCTTTCATAGAACAGCTCAAAACAGAGTCGGCACTGTACAGCAACACACTTCTGGAAAAGCTGGACAAACAGAATATGGTGGAGATCCAGTTGAAAGAAGCCCTTGAAAAACGAATCCAGACCATCCGTGAACTGATAGATCTTTCGTACCGCTACGGAGGGGTGCCCGATGCTTTTGTCAAGCACTTTAACAAGACGTTGAATATTAACCGGTTGAGCGAAGGCGCCCTGGACGATCTGAGTGAGGTAGTAAACGCCAAGTACGACGGGGTTATAGATTACCTGCAGGAAAAGCACACAGATCTGAGTACAGATGATATCAACCTAATCTGCCTGCTTTGCTGCGGATTCTCTGCTACAGAAATGAGTGTTTTCTACAACCACAGTAACGGCAAATCCATTTATTCCCGCAAAAGGCGCCTGGCCTTGAAAATGGGGCTTGACATCTCTCTGGACGAATATGTAGCCCTTAGCCTACATTACTGCAATACCCGGAAAGAACACTATCTGGCTGAAAATTAGAATATTAAAATAAAATGCTGATACACAGATAGTTATGTCTGTTTTTTTCGTGCTGACTTTTTATTTTAATAATGTACAGTAAATCAGACACATAAAAAACCGATGATGACCAAATTCTACGCATTTTGATGGCCTTTATTGTTTAAAAGCCTTTATCTTTGTAATAATTCAAAATATGCAGCTATGAGGACACGACACATTTTAATTATCGCTTTAGCACTTATTGTATGTTTTCCTGTTTCATTAATGTCACAAAACCACAGCGAAATTGTTGAGATGAAACAGACTGGCCCTACTACTCCAAAACCAAGGAGTCAGAAAATATTTTCCTCATCGGCTTATCAAAATTCAAGCACGATTGATAAGAATGCTCCCGGCGTCTGGGTAGACAAGGCTAAAAAAGAACTATGCGTTCGTGTCATGCAGGAGTGGCCAGACTGCCGGCTGATCATTGACAATGATAATAAATCGTTTAGTTTTCAGGAAACTGTTGTAACAGCAGGCGCAATAAACGTCTACCAGCTTTCGGACATGGAAAAACCGGGCGTGTATACCGTTACGGTCCTCACCTCTGAAAAATGCTACAAGGGATATTATATTTACTTGCCATCCAACGCGTCCCTGTAATTCCTTATCAGAAAAAAACTTTTGTTTTTTCGGCATTCACAATATACCGTAGCACCTTGATTATATCATTTGCGCAAACATGAGCACTGTACCAACGATCTTCTGGTTTAACCTGCATCCCTTTGTTTTTCCAGTTGTTAAGAACAACAATGTGTTGTTGCTCAACACAAAGAATATGAATGCCAGTATTTTTAACCAGAAAGAGCCGTGTGCCAGGTTAATTGAAAGATTGCTCGAGCCGGCCTCATTCGGTGTGCTGGAATTTACTTCCGACTCGTACGAATACTCCGCTTATAAGGATTATATTGATAAAATTTGTGATCTTGACATGGGCGTCTTGACCAGGGCTCAGCCCCAAATGAAAAGGCCGGCTGTCCTGACCCCCTATCTGGTAAGAATGCATTCGACCACCAGGTACGATTTGCCAAAACCGGGAAGCAACATTACCCTGGTCATCAATGATGACTGCTCACAAGACTGCAGCCTTTGCTCAGAATACTTCACACAATTCAAGTGTTGCACCCGTTCAGACGGGGAAACGGTTATGGATCCCCAGCTGGTAAAGGATCTGTTTCAGGACATTTCGGGCGCCGAATCCTTTGTCATCAATGTTTGTGGCGGGAATATCACTTTGCATCCACAATTGCAGGAAATCATTACCACTCTTTCTGAATCTTCCATCAATTGCAGATACCACATACATTACAAAAACTGTCTAACCGGATTGATAAAAATGATCAAGCCACAGGAGACTGTTGTGATTATGGACTTTCCAGTTGACAATCAAGCTGACTTCATTTTCCTTAAGGATTATACCCACAATTTTATTGTCAAAAGTCCGGACGATCTGGAAACCTGCCGGCAATATGTTCAGGATAATAAGATTGATAATTTTTATATTTCAATTGTAGATGACGGATTGCATACTGCCTTTTTAAAGGAACATGTTTTTATACTGCAGGATCATCTTGCCTGCGGCTGCAGTTTTCTTTCTTTCAATGAAAGATTAAGAATCGTAAACAATCATTATTATTACAGAACGTTTATTTTACCAAACGGGGACGTCTTTGGCTCTTTTGAAACCCCTGCGGTAGCCAATATGTACAGAAATCCAATTTCTTTTATTAAGGATACTATTAATCTTTTTCATAAAGAACAATGGGAAAAATCCTGGGATAACATAGTGTGCTCCAATTGTTTATTTAAGTATATCTGCCCGTTGCTTTCCCGCTGCGATTTTCCACACCCACTATTCCCCACAAACATGGAAGGTCATGAGTCAAACATGGAAGGTCATGAGTAAATTAATCACAGTCATCATCTACGCATAGCTGACGGCACGTTAATTTTTCACCCCTTTCATCATTTCTTTCAGATCTTCTGAAGTCATTTTCCCCGCAAGGTAGATGACACTGAATTCCTCATTTTCATCTGCGCAGATAAAAAGGTCGGTTATGATATCTTCCTGCTTTTGCAGATACATGATGACTTTTTCAGTACCATCTTCCACTTCCATAAGCACTTCAAATTCGCCGGTTTTGACCATATCATTGAAGTCTTTTCTCATTTCGGCAATATGTTCCTTGTTTGAGGTAGAAAGAACATAAAGACCACTCATGTTTTTTATCAACGCGGCAATATTCAAATCTTCAGTAAGCTCCAGTTGCATATCATTGCCCATAAGGGAGAACATGGATGGCGATATGTATACTTTTGTCATGCCTTCATAGCCGGAAAATTTCTTATAAAAACGGTTCTGACCAAATGCAGTAACGGTCAGCAGACATGTAAAGGCAATTAAGATTAACTTTTTCATAGTATTATTGAATTTCAATATATTTATTTACTGTATTTAAGGCAGAGATGTTTTTTTGTGTCTCTGACACTTTGTCCACTCCTTTATTCATCAGTGAGGATACATATAGCAGGACCTCTTCTGTTTCCAGGTAAGCGTCCCGGGTATTGGTGAAAGTGTCTGCTATCTGAAGATGACTATCCCTGACAGGCAGGAAAAGGGCAAGGGTGATGATTATGGTGACCGATGCAGCCACAGCAAGTACTTTCCAGAGGGTAACCCTGCGGGAGTGTCTCTGCGAAACACCGTGTGACTCTTCAGCAGCCAGCCTGTCTATGGTTGCCGATAATTTTGCTTCCAGGTCACCGGGAACTTCTATTTCCTTATAATGCTTGTCCATGATTTTTTTTATCCTATCCGTTTCCATAGCAGTTGATTTTTTTATATTGTTCCTTCACTTTTTTTTGAGCTCTTGACAGCTGAACCCTTATATTTACCGGACTCAGTCCTGTTAGCTGCCTTATCTCTTCCAGTGATAACTCATTAAAATGCCTCATCCTGAAAATCTCTCTTTGTTTCTGTGGCAACTGGTCCACCAGAACCAGAACCATTTTTAGTTCGTCCTGCTGGTCAATCTGTTCCACGGCATCTATCCACTCGTATTGCAAAGATCCGGCAGCATAGTTATCCGAATTTCTGTAAGCCGGGGAACGCATTCTGTCAAGGCACAAATTACGGGTCATTGTAGTGGCATAGGCCTGCAGGTTTTTTATTCCTTCAAGGTTTTCCCTCATATTCCAGAGCTTCACATAGACATCCTGGATTATATCCTCTGCATCTGCCTGGTTGTTGAGCAACCGGTAAGCCGTTCGGTACAAATGACCGTGCCAGGGCAGGAAAGTATCCTTGAAGGTTCGGGCGTCAAACATTTTTAATACCTGTGACCAGTTCTTGAAAGGGTTCTGCCGTTGTTTGTTCGCTTACAAATTTAGTATTATTCTGGTTATTGGATTTCCATGTGAAAGCCATTACCAGCAGGACTATAGTCAGAGCTACAATCACCATCATGGGGTAAAGTCCTTCTTTAGTTGTTTCAATTGATTTCATTATATTATATGTCTTTAGTGTTCTGAGATACCAATTCTTCCAAACAGGAGAGGTCAATGCTGCCGTTGATCTGGATCAGACAGGGCTCTTCTCCCACATTAATAATTATGAACCTGTGAATTTTGTCCTGGCGCACCTCTGCAAGGATACGGAGCTGATCACCTTCATCACTTACTTCTGCCATCAGTTCCAGTCCTTTTTCAGATAATCTGCGGGCTTGTTGCCTGAATGCCTCTTTTACGTTTGAGTCACATCTTTCAAGCGAAAGAATGCTCACAGATCTGATGTCCCTGATAAACCTTGCATCATCTTGATCTGCAAATGCTTCTGCCAACCTCATGGCAAAACTTCCGACGCGTATATGCTCTGCAGCGGGCTGGGAAGAAAATTGGAATACAAGGTCATCATAATCCTTTTGTGCATAGGACACCAATACGGTTCCGGCCAGAAGCAAGCATGTTATAAAAATCTTTTTCATACGTGTATTTTTTTTGATTTCACTATTAAGACGTAAAACCCGGAAAGATGTTACAGCTATCGTGAGAATCTTTAACTTTGTATCATGAGAATTCTTGTTTTGGGTTCAGGTGGCCGTGAACATGCCCTCGCCTGGAAATTGTCCCAATCCCCTCTGGTAAGTGACCTGTTTGTGGGACCGGGTAATCCGGGGACCTCATCCCTCACATTGACAAACGGGAAACAGGTACAAAATGTTGCATTATTCACTAACGATTTTCAATCTATAGAAAACGTTTTACTCCAAAACGCGATTGACATGCTGGTTGTGGGACCTGAAGAACCCCTTGTCATGGGAATCGCCGATTTTTGTAAACACAGGAAAGGACTTGAAAACGTATTGGTCATAGGCCCCGACAGCCATGGAGCCAGACTGGAGGGGAGCAAGGATCATGCTAAGGCGTTCATGACCTGCTGCGGCATCCCAACAGCCCCTTATCGCACCTTTACTGCCGGGCAATATGTCCAGGCCTGCCGTTATCTGGACTCGCTGGAACCTCCTTATGTGTTAAAAGCCGATGGACTGGCAGCAGGCAAGGGGGTACTGGTGGAACCCGATCCGGTCAGGGCCCGCCAGGGGCTCAAAGAGATGATGGAGGGGAAATTTGGGGAAGCTGGAAACAAAGTGGTTGTGGAGCAATTTCTCCGGGGAACCGAAGTGTCTGTCTTTATCCTGACTGACGGCAGCCATTATAAATTATTGCCCGAGGCTAAAGATTACAAAAGAATAGGAGAGAACGACCAGGGACCCAACACCGGAGGAATGGGTGCTGTTTCTCCCGTTCCCTTTGCCGATGCCGACTTTATGAAAAAAGTGGAAGAACGCATCATTAAGCCTACCCTCCAGGGTCTTGCTACTAGAGGGTGCGATTACCAGGGATTTCTTTTCTTTGGACTTATCAATTGCAACACAGATCCATACGTGATTGAATACAATGTGCGGATGGGTGACCCCGAAACAGAATCTGTAATGATGCGCCTGCAAGGCGATCTGGCCGTCGCCTGCTACTCCCTTAAAACTAAGACACTGGACAAAGTGACACTAACCTCTGCAAATTGTTACAGTGTTACGGTGGTGGCAGCTTCTGGAGGATATCCGGGTTCAGTTACAAAAGGATACCCTATCCGGGGACTGGATCAGGTTAAAGAGGCAACCGTCTTCCATATGGGGACATTAACAGCGCCTCCTCTGGTTACGGCTGGAGGCCGTGTGCTGGCCGTCTCTGCCACCGGCTCAACCCTGCTCTCTGCCCGTGAACAGGCTTACCGGCAACTATCAGCCATTTCATTCAAAGATATGGTATACAGGAAAGATATAGGGAAAGACCTTATGGATATTAATAAGCAATGAAATGATCCAGTACATAAAAAGAAGTATTCCTGCTGCGGTCTTTTTGTCCATCATCATCATGGCTGTTTTCAGGCTGGTTTTTCATTTTACGCAGGAAGTGACTCTGCCCTGGTATTTGCATTTGCTCTCTGCTGCTATGGTTTTGGGTACAGGGCTGGTGTTGTCCGCCCTCAATGACCGTTACGACCTGTTGCCTGAAAGGACCCAATGGATCATTGTTGCCTATGTATGGCTGGTGTCCTGTTGTCCGCAGACCTATTCCAACCTGTGGGCCCATGTTGCTGTCTTGCTTACTGCAGGCGCATTATATAAACTGGTTTATTCGGCTTACGTGCCGGCCACCCGTTCCGGTCCTTTTATGAGCGCCTTACTCATCACCTGTGCAGGGTTTTTGTTTTTTCCGGCCTTTTTCCTGTACATCCCTTTTGTAATCAGTTTTATCCGGATGGGAAAAATATCGGCAAAAGATCTGGTTGCCTTTGCAGGCGGAATCCTGGTCCCCTGTTTCCTGGTCTGTGCGCTGCTTTGGTTCGGCAACCGCGATATGGCAATGTTTTGGAATCAGAGGCTGGAATACTTCAGGTTGTGGAATCCGGCTCAAACACTGGAATCATTCCCCATCACAGATATTATTCTGGTTGCTCTGATTTCCTTCCTTGTTGTCCTGGCTTTATTCATCAGACTGGTACGGCGCGACATTACCATTACAGTAAACGTGTCCCGGTTCTACAGTTCCATTTTCTGGCTTGTGTTTTTTTCCAGTCTTGTTATGATTGCATATCCCGCTTTTAGTGACGGATATATACTTATTATGATGATCCCGGTATCACTGCTGATCACCTCCCTGTTTACCGGAAGACGCTTTTTTGGATCGGTGGTTTTGATTGCTTTACTTATTATCAGCTCACTGGCCTCTTATATCGGACAGGTATTTTCACTGCCCTTCTGAAACTGCCGGGGATTTTTCCCGGAAAGTTCCGGTAAGTGTGTGCAAAAAGGATATGATCTGCTGCACTTTTCTTTTGTTTAATTGCTTGTTTTTCTGGTGAAAAGCCATAGCTTCAACGGCAGTCTTAAGGTCAGGCGCAGATGCGTTGTGAAAGTAAGGATAGGTCAATTCTATGTTTCTAAGTCCCGGTACCTTAAATTTATGGATATCTTCCCGCTTGGCAGTTACCCGGTAACGGCCAAGGTCAGGGAGCCTGATACTGTCTCTTACAGAGAAGAAATCATTGGACAAGCCCATGTATTCAATGGAATTGCCTCCTATGCCTACACTGTTATGGCAGCTGGCACATCCCAGTCTCTTGAATAAACGGTATCCTTTTTTCGCCTCGGGTCCTATGGCATCCGAATCCCCCTGCAGGTACTTGTCAAAGGGAGCATCCGGGGTGATCAGTACCTTATGGTATTGGGCCAGGGCATCGGAGATGCTTTCTGCTGAATACCCTTCGGGATAGGATCCTGTAAATAACGATTTGAAGTCCAGGTCGGCTTCAAGTCTTTGAACTACATCCACAAAGGATTCGTTTCCCATGGTTACAGGGTCGGTCAGCATCAGGACCGATAGCTGCGGCAGTGAAGAAGCTCTTCCGTCCCAAAAGAAAAACGGATGGAAAACAGCGTTGTACGTTGTAAGTGTAGAATACATGCCCAATAGTCCGTCTGTTCCCACCGAATAGTCAAGATTGTCCACTCCGGCGGTTTCCGGGTTATGACAGGTGGCACAAGAAACTGTACTGTCGGCAGAAAGACGCGGATCGTGGTAAAGGATCCTTCCCAGGTTCACTTTTGCCAGGTCTGCCGGCAGGGAATCCGGCAAGGGTCTGACAGGCTCAAAGGGACGTTCTTGTGTGGGCATTGGCCATCCGTGGTCGGAAGCCATGTATTCGTAAATCCAGCGCAGTAATAATCTCTGTTTATCCTTTGTGATTAGAGATTTCCAGTGAATGATCCTGTAGATCACAGGGGGCATGCTGCGTTCAGCAATCACTTTCTGCCCTTTGATAAGCAAAGCTTCATCTATGATTTTGTTGTTATGAAAATGTTCCAGGATTGAAGTGGCACTGGCGTACCGGATACCTTTTTCAGCATTTTTGCTGATCATCCTGCCAATAACAGGCCAATGAAGGTGTGTGCAGTAATCGGGACCTCCATGGCAGACAAAGCACCCTCCCTCTTCCAGAATCGAAATTACTTGTTCTTTCTTTGAAAGTTCAGCAGAAGGAACAATGTTAATAACCCGCGAAATAAAGATGCCAATCCCAATAAGGAAAATAGCGGTCCCGGTGATCTTCCAGAGTATGTTCAGCCATTTTTTCACCTTATTGAACGTTAGTTTCATAATTATGCAGGCTCCCTCGTGCCTGTGGAAGGTACTGCAAACCATACCAGCAGATCTGCAAAGAAAGGAAGGCCAGGATCAAAGATACAAAAATCATTTTTCTGGCCTGTGGTCGTGTTTCTTTTAAATGAAAGAAAAGCACATACAGAAGCCAGGTAATGCCCGCCCACGTTTCTTTTGGATCCCATGTCCAGTAATCTCCCCAGGCTTGTTTTGCCCACAATGCGCCCAGCAACATGCCCACAGTGAAAAAGGAAAGACCGGCACGGCACAGTTTATCAATGGCAGGAAGCAGATCCAGCGATGGTTTCACCAGATTGGCCACTGCCAGCAGGAAAGTACAGGCCAGAAGGGCATAGGAGAACATATATACTGTCACGTGCGGAACAAACCAGATGCTTTGCAGCACAGGCATCAGCACCTGGTCATGGATACCGGGACGCAGTATATTCACAACAATAAAAACCAGGGACATGGCCGTAGTCAGGGAAAGGATCCACTTGTACCGCCAACGGATGTATGTGATCAGCCCAGCCAGGGAAAGAAAAAGGGAATACCACAACCGCGTTTCACCCATGGTCATCAGCGGCGGACGTTGCATCGTTACCCAAAGCCCAGCAATATAGGCGGCATAGACCATCACCCCGGCAGCGTACAACCATATGGTCCATGCCGGGCTTTTCCTGACCTGAATAAAGGACGTAACAGAGCCGGCAATCCAAAAAACGGCTGCCACTGCAGCAAAGATTATGTGATGCTCCCAGGTCATAGAATGAAAATTTTTAACGCGCCCCCCAGCATCAGCAGAATGCCTGCAAAAACAAGCCAACGCCACGGTTGCCGTGTTACCATGACAATACAGTAATCGCTGTCACTGCCTTTAGAAGTGTCGTAATCGGCAAGATAAACCCCATACCCCCTGAAATGAACAGGATGGTTCACGCGCAGAGTCTTGGAATGTTCCCGACCCGATTCGCGAAAAATAATCTGCGCCCTGTACTCCATCGGTTCCCCGGTCTGGTAATGATTGACCCGGAAATCTTCAAGACGCATTCCAAAAGGAAGCTCATTCTGTGAAAATTCTTCCCTGTGAACCAGAACCCGGGTAAGCGATGCATCGGCACTGCCCAGCATGCCGGCCCACAAGGCAATCCATAAGCCAAAACCTGCCAGAGAAAACCGGCGGAACAAACGTGAAGCCAACACAGTCAGAAACCAGGTCAGAACAATCACAAACGGCCAGGAACGGGTAAAGTGTGCATGTGCGGGCAGCAAACCCTGAACCAGGGCTGCAACAATCATCAGCAACAGGGCTATTGTCATATGCCTGTCAGAGGAGAGGCTTTTAAACCTCCAGGCAACAAAGACCATGAATAAACCTATGATAAGGTTAACGGGGAAAGCAAAAAGTGCTGTGTTAATGGTCATATTGCGGCATTAATGATCACTTTGCGGATCACATTATTTATACACAAATATAGTATCTTTGCTGCAATGGAAAAATTAAATATCGTCAGCAACAGGAGCAAAGACGATTCTTTGACAGAAGAACTAAAACAATCCGGTCTGCCGGTTGTGCTGTACGGTATAGGGTTGATTGCAGACACTGCCCGGATCTATTTACAGAAAAGAGGTATCCCCGTTTCATGCCGGGTGATTGACGACAAATACCTGGACCCGCTCTGGCACCACACAGGCAGCGACCGCATCTTGTCCATTTCCGGTTTGCAAAACGAATACAGTGCCTATAACCTGCTGTTGTGCTTTTTCGGGGGATATAAGAATGACTTGCAGCCTTATCGTCAGCTATTCCCGGGGGCACGGACAGTAGCTTATCTTTCTTCCATATATGAACAAGGTGCAGTGCAGGCCATGGAATCTTCCTATGTTCTGACCCATAAACCGGAATTTGACGGGGTTTATGATCTGCTGGAGGATTCCCTGTCCCGGGACAGCATGCAAGCTTACATCAACGCCAAAATCAACAAAGACGCCAGCTACCTTTTTCCTTATGTCCGCAGGCCGCAGTATTTTTCTGAAACCAACCAGGTTCCTGCACTCAGACTTCATCAATATGAAATCATGGTCAATTGCGGGGCTTTTACCGGGGATACCATAAAGGATTTTCTGGAAGTGACTTCCCGCCGTTTCGACAAGATCTATGCCTGCGAACCGGACAGTGCAAACCTTCAGAAACTAGCCCGGTTTGTCCAGTCTGCCGGTATTGCGGATCGGACAGAAATAGTTTCCAAATGTATTTCCGACAAAGCCGGAACAGTCTATTTCCTGAACCAGGGCAACATGCTTTCCCGGAAATCAGAAACACCCGGACCTGGTGTTGTCACCCTGCAGTCCGACACCATTGACAACATCCTGGATTCCCGCCCGGTAAGCCTGATCGTGATGGATGTCGAGGGAAACGAGCTCAAGGCCCTTGAAGGAGCCCGTAAAACCATCCAATCGCACCAACCCCTGCTGGCCCTGGCTGCTTACCACAAAAAGGATGACCTCCCTGTGCTCACCACTTTTCTTAAAAAACTGGTTCCTGCATACCGTTTCTACTTCAGGGTGCATAAACCCATGGCCATAGATGCTGTGCTCTATGCCAGCACAAGGAATGAGCAGGTCTCCGCGACCGCCCGCTATACTTACCACCCTCCACCAACGCTGCCTAGAATAATAAGTGGTGCTGCGAAGAACAGGTGGAACCTCAGCGCGCCAAAATTATGAAGCATTTTTTAAGAAGCTGTAATATAGCTAGTTAAGATTTTGATAGCAAATTTGGCGCACTGAGGTTCCACCTCGTCCGGGCTAAAAAAAAAGGATGACCTTTTTAGTCACCCTCTTTGAGGTACCCAGCGTAACCGAACCGCTGTACCCGGCTTAGAGGTACCCAGCGTAACCGAACCGCTGTACCCGGTTTTGAGGTACCCAGCGGAATCGAACCGCTGTACTCGGTTTTGCAGACCGATGCCTAACCACTCGGCCAGGGTACC